>JAJDOL010000117.1 GCA_022340195.1 Chromatiaceae bacterium | reverse complement strand
GCATCCTCCTCCTTTTCGGAGCAGATGAAGGTACGGTTCTCGACGCGGGCCACGTCGCTGGGGTGGGAGCGGGCAAGAAAGCAATTGGGACGCTTCTCGGGATTCAGGCGAGTGTAGACGCCGGCCTCGACCAGCTCGTTGCACAGCCGATCGTATTCCTCCTGCGATCCGTCGCACCAATAGATGCGGTCCGGCTCGCAGAGCTCGGCCATTTCGTCGACCCAGGCAAGCAGCTTCTGATTGTTGGTGCGGGTTGCGCCATCGTGGGTTACTGTCATTTCTAGCTTCTCCTCCAAATTTGGGAAGGGGCGGATCAGTACCATCCGCAGAAATCGTTGGAACAGTGGATCGCCGGGCGGTGACTGGCGATCATCCAAACACCCATACACTCTGCGGGCCAGTTTCGCAGAAGGCCAACATGGTGCATGAATCCGGGTGCCAAGTGAAAGTTTTTTTTCAGCGTTCGCGGCCTGGTACCGAGACAGCTCGGCCCAATCAGGGCGGGGCTTGGCGGCGATCTCGTCGTTTCCTTACGAGTCAGAATCGTCATTGAAATTCCTACCCTCGCCATTGTACCCTTTCAGGTTCCGCCTGGCCGAGTCGGGCTGGCTCGGGTCGTGTCTGCCAGAAAACGCCTTAGCCTCCTAAGCTCCTTGGCTTTCTACAATTAATTCAATATGTTAACACTGGAGAACCACCAATGGCGTTAGATCTGAGCAAGTATGGCATACAAGATCCCAAAGAAGTTATCTACAACCCTTCGTACGAATTCCTGCACGAAGAAGAGCTGAAACCAGATTTGGAGGGGTATGAGCGCGGCCAGCTCACGGAGTCCGGCGCCGTCAACGTGATGACGGGCGTCTTCACCGGCCGCTCCCCGAAGGACAAGTTCATTGTGATGGACGACGCGTCCCGCGACACCATTTGGTGGACATCCGAGCATGCCCCCAACGATAACAAGCCCCTTTCGCCGGAGGCCTGGGCTGATCTGAAGAAGCTGGTCGCAAAGCAGCTTTCCGGTAAGCGCCTGTTCGTAGTCGACAGCTTTTGCGGCACCAACGTCGATACGCGTCTGAAGGTCCGTTTTATCATGGAGGTGGCTTGGCAGGCACACTTCGTCAAGAACATGTTCATTCGTCCCACTGACGAGGAGCTGGCCGAGTTTGGCGAGCCCGATTTCGTGGTCATGAACGGCTCCAAGACCAGCGATATGGATTGGAAGGCGCACGGACTCAACTCGGACGTCTTCACCGTCTTCAACCTGACCGAGAAGATGCAGGTCATCGGCGGGAGCTGGTACGGCGGCGAGATGAAGAAAGGGATGTTTTCCATGATGAACTACTTCCTGCCGTTGAACGGCGTCGCCTCCATGCACTGCTCCGCGAACGTGGGCAAGGACGGCGACACCGCCATCTTTTTCGGACTGTCGGGCACCGGCAAGACGACCCTGTCCACCGACCCGAAGCGCGCGCTCATCGGCGACGACGAGCACGGCTGGGACGACGAAGGCGTGTTCAATTTCGAGGGCGGATGCTACGCGAAGACCATCCGGCTGAGCGCGGAGGCGGAGCCGGATATCTACAAGGCCATCAAGCAATTCGCGCTGCTGGAGAACGTCACCGTCGATCCGAACGGCAAGATCGACTACGACGATGCGACAACGACCGAGAACACCCGGGTTTCCTATCCCATCCACCACATCGAGAACATCGTCGAGGGTGTGTCGAAGGCGGGTCCGGCGAAGACGGTCATCTTCCTTACCGCTGATGCCTTCGGGGTGCTGCCACCGGTGTCGAAGCTGACGCCGGATCAGACCGAGTACCACTTCCTGTCCGGCTTTACCGCCAAGCTCGCCGGCACCGAGCGTGGTGTCACCGAGCCGCAGCCGACCTTCTCGGCCTGCTTCGGCAAGGCGTTCCTGAGCTTGCACCCGACCAAGTATGCGGAAGAGCTGATAAAACGCATGAAGCCCGCCGGCGCCAAGGCCTATCTCGTCAATACCGGCTGGAATGGCACCGGTAAACGGATCAGCATCCAGGATACCCGCGGCATCATCGACGCCATCCTCGACGGGTCGATCGAGAAGGCCGAAACAAAGATGATCCCGGTGTTCAACCTCGAGGTGCCGACGGCGTTGCCGAACGTCGACAGCGGTGTTCTCGACCCCCGCGACACCTATGCCGACCCGGCGGAGTGGCAAGGCAAGGCGGAGAAGCTCGCCCAGCTGTTCATCGACAACTTCGTACAATACACGGACAACGAGGAAGGAAAGAGGCTGATCGCCGCAGGACCGCAGTTATAAACTGACCGCAGCGGCTCAAAAAAAAGCCGGACCTCGTGTCCGGCTTTTTAGTGGGCGGGAAGACAAACTACGCCTGGAAGGCGATGCCCATGCGGTAGCCATCGGCGGGCGCCGATGACGCTCAACGCCGACCGCGGAATCGCCGGCGACCCTTGTAGGCGGCAATCTGCTGGATGACGGGCTGCAAGGGGATGTTGGCGAGGCCGCCGAAGCACGCCACTGCCCGCTCGATGATGCCGTGGATGTCTTCGATTTTTTCAGGAATCGGCTCGTCGGGTGACACGACGGCGTGCAAGCCACGCAGGCCGCCGACCTGGATGCGCATGGCCTTGGAATGGGGAAGGGCCGCCCGCTCGTCGGTTGCCTTCAGTGCGAAGCGGGCCTGCCGGCGCAACAGATCGAGTAGCTCCAGGCATTGAGACTGAGCCGCGTCCGCGCCGCAGTTGACGCCCTCGCGTTCGGCAATGCAGAAACGACGGGCCCGGCTGCATTTGCAGCTGTTGGTGAGAATGCTTTTCTCGTAAGGGCAATAGCGCTCGTTCACGGAGCGGTAAGTCCTGCGGAAGATTTCGTTGTCCATGACCGGTAGCGTTTGAATCAGTCGTCCGTCTTACGGGTGAAGCGCTGGATCATCCGCCGGTCGCGCTTGTTCGGTCGGCCCTGTGCGCCAGGTACGGCGGTGCCGCTCTCCCGCCGCTCGCGCACCAGCGCCTGGCGGCGAAGGCGGCTCGCTTCGCTCTCCTCGTAGAGCAGGATCGCCTCGGATGCCGGACGACGCTGACGCGAGACGGCTTTGACCACCAAGTCCCACTCCAGGGGGCCCTTGTGGACGAGCAGGTGCGTTCCGGGCTGGACGGTCTTTCCGGGTTTCGACCGGTGGCCGTCGACCTGAACCTTGCCCCCGTTGATGGCTTCGACCGCGAGCCGGCGGGTCTTGAAAAAACGCGCCGCCCAGAGCCATTTGTCGAGGCGGGTGGCCTCGTCGCCGCTTGCGCTCATCGTCCCAGGAGCGGATCGAGCTCGCCGCGGGCCTCCAGCAAGGCCAGGTCGTCGTATCCGCCGACGTGAAAATCGTCGATGAAGATCTGCGGCACCGTGTGGCGGCGGCTGCGCTCCCTCATGATCCGAAACTGCTCGCGATCGGCGTCGATACGGATTTCCTCGAAATCCACGTCCTTGTGCCGAAGCAGGTGTTTGGCCCGGACGCAGTAGGGGCAGATCAGAGTAGTGTACATTACTACTTTCGGCATTTTTGCTACCTGTTCATGCCAAGTACCATGATAGGTTTCGCTATGCTCTATCCAGAAAAACAAGGATGGGTGGAGGAACGAAACCCATCGAACCGGTAGGGGGTCTGAACGGTTACGCCGGTTCCTAATCACTTCACGAGGCACTCCATGTACCGTGACACGCCCCGCCCCGTCCACCTCGAAGATTACCGTCCTCCCCGGTTCCTCATCGACCGAGTGGATCTGCACTTCGATCTGGATCCCGAGACCACGAGAGTGGAAGCGACGCTGGAGCTGCGCCGCAATCCCGCGGCCGTCCGCGGCGACGACGACCTGCGGCTGCACGGAGAAATGCTGGAGCTGGAACGAGTCGCCATCGACGGACGGGATCTGACACCGGTCGAGTACCGGCTCGATGCCGAGTCCCTGACCCTGCATCGGGTGCCGGACCGTTTTCGCCTGGAAACCAGGGTGCGCATCAATCCGACGCAAAACACTGCTCTGGAGGGGCTGTACCTCTCCGGTGGCATGCTGTGCACCCAGTGCGAGGCGGAGGGATTCCGCCGTATCACCTACTTTCTCGACCGCCCGGATGTCATGGCGCGCTTCTCGACCAGTCTGTCCGCGGACAAGTCACGATACCCGGTTCTGCTCGCTAACGGCAACCCTGTCGAATGCAGAGACTTGTCGGATGGCCGCCACCTGGCGCGCTGGGAGGATCCGTTTCCAAAGCCGAGCTATCTGTTTGCCCTGGTGGCGGGAGACCTGCGCTGGGTAAAGGATCGCTACCGTACCGCCTCCGGCCGCGATGTCGAGCTGCGGATCTACGTGGAGTTGGAGAACGTCGACAAGTGTGACCATGCGGTGGATTCGCTAAAGAAGGCGATGCGATGGGACGAGGAGACCTATGGCCGCGAGTACGACCTCGATGTCTACAACATCGTCGCCGTCAGTCACTTCAACATGGGTGCCATGGAGAACAAGGGGCTCAACATCTTCAATGCCAAGTACGTGCTGGCGCGCCCCGATACGGCGACGGACGCGGACTTTCAGGGGATCGAGGGGGTAATCGCCCACGAGTACTTCCACAACTGGACGGGCAATCGCATCACCTGCCGGGACTGGTTCCAGCTCAGCCTCAAGGAGGGCTTCACCGTCTTCCGCGACCAGGAGTTCTCCGCCGACATGGGCTCCCGCGGTGTCAAGCGCATCGAGGACGTGCGCGCCTTGCGAGCGCGCCAGTTCGCCGAGGATTCCGGCCCGCTGGCCCACCCGGTGCGTCCCGAGTCATACATCGAGATCAACAACTTCTACACGGCAACCGTGTATGAGAAGGGCGCCGAGATCGTCCGCATGCAGGCCAACCTGCTGGGGTCCGCGCTCTTCCGCAAGGGCACTGATCTCTACTTCGAGCGCCACGATGGTCAGGCGGTGACTACCGAGGACTTCGTGCGTTGCATGGAGCACGCGAGCGGCCGGGATCTCGCGCAGTTCCGGCGCTGGTATACCCAGGCCGGCACGCCCGTGCTGGAGATCAGCGGCGAGCACGATTCCGCATCGCGTACCTACAGCCTTCGCGTTCGCCAGCACACGCCGCCAACGCCGGGACAGGCGCATAAGGAGCCCCTGTATATCCCGCTGGCGGTGGGCCTCCTGGACTCGGGCGGCCACGACCTGCTCCTCCGTTTGGAGGGGGAGGGTGCCGTGCCCGCGTCCGGAACGCGGATGCTGGAGCTGCGCGAGGACGAGGAGTGCTTCCGTTTTCTCGATGTCCCCGAACGCCCGGTCCCGTCGCTGTTGCGGGGATTCTCGGCACCCGTGAAGGTCCGCTTCGACTACAGCGACGAGGAGCTCATGTTTCTCATGGCCCACGACAGCGATGGCTTCAACCGTTGGGACGCGGGCCAGACCCTGGCGCAGCGTATCCTGCTGCGGATGGTGGCCGATCCCGGTGCTCCGGTACCCGAGGGCCTCCTGACGGCGTTCCACACGGCGCTGGCGGACTCGAGCACCGACCGCGCCCTGCTGGCAGCGATCCTCACCCTACCGTCGGAGTCCTATATCGGCGACCAGATGGAGACGGTGGACGTAGACGGCATCCACCGTGCTCGCGAGGATCTGAAGGCGCGCATCGCCGCCGAGCTGCGTTCGGATTTGCTGGCAGTTGTCAGCGAGAATCGGGAGACCGGCCCCTTCGAGCTGACTAGCGAGTCAATTGGACGCCGGTCCCTGAAGAACTTGTGCCTCGACTACCTGATGAGCGATGAGGATGGGCAGGCCCGGGTTCTGTGCCAAGAACAGCTTTCGGCCCATCGAAACATGACCGACGTTGTCGCGGCCCTGCGTCTGTTGGTCGACGACGGCGGTGCGGTGGGTGAGGAGGCCCTGGCCGAATACTACGAGCGATGGAAAGGAGATCAACTCGTGCTCGACAAATGGTTTGCCATCCAGGCGACCTCTAAGCGGGAGGATACCCTGCAGCGCGTGCGCAGGCTGTTGAGCCATCCCGACTACGCCATCACCAATCCCAACCGGGTACGCAGTCTGGTCGGTGCCTTCTGCATGGGCAACCAGCATCGCTTTCATGCCGCGGACGGGGCGGGTTACCGATTTCTCGCCGAGCGGGTGCTCGAGCTCGATCCCGTCAACCCGCAGATCGCCTCCCGTCTGCTCCAGGCCATGGTCCGCTGGCGGCGCTTCGACACGGCCCGTCAGGGCCTGATGCGCGCGGCTCTCGAACGGATCTTGGAGGTCGAGAATCTGTCCAACGACGTCTATGAGGTCGCATCAAAGAGCCTGGCGGATTAGTGGACCTCCGTTGTCGGGGTGAGGTGTGAATCGCCCTTCGGCCTAGAAACGGCAGCTCGGATCCAGGTTGTGCCTACAAGGTTCAAGCGAGGTGAAACGCACACTATGCGTACGCTGTTGCTGGTCGCCCACGGAAGTCGCCGCGAGGCGTCGAACGACGAGATCCGGAGCCTCGCCAGTGCCCTCGGCCGGCAGTCCCAGACGCGTTTCGGTCGCGTCGACTGCGCCTTTCTGGAGATCGCCGAGCCCTCGATTCCCGAAGCGATCGAGACGGCGGTGCGCGCCGGGGCCGGAGAGATCGTGGTTCTGCCTTACTTCCTCTCCGCGGGCCGGCATGTGGCCGAGGACATACCCGCCGAGGTCGAACGCAAGCGCCGCGAGCACTCGGATGTTGAGATCAGAATTGCTCCGTACCTGGGTCAGGCCGGGGATTTGCCCCGCATCCTGCTGGGTTTGTCGGATCTGTAGGATGCAAGGCTCGGCCCCGATCTCGCGTCCGAGAAATTCACCACCGTCTCGGTGCGGGTCAAACAGGGCTTGGAGTGGATCACCCAGTCGGTGGCCATTATGGTATCGAGCATGGTATCGACCCGGGCCGGGTCCGCGATCCGCGTGAGCCGGCCATCAGTGAATGCGCGGCGCAGGCGGCTGATGAAGCTCCCGTACACGGTGGTGACGCGAGACGGGCGCTACCGGAGCCTGGGCTATGTGGAGAATGCGGAGTGCAAATGGGCGGCGGTGGCAGCCGTCGTTGGGGTCGATGGAACCAGACTGAGCGGACAACCCGGTGCCGAGAGCTTTCAGACCGTCTGCGGAGTCATCGTCGGCAGCGGGATCTGCCCTTGATCGGACGGATTTTACCTGCACCCCGCAGGGCGGCCGGGGTGAGCGCCTAGGATTCAGGCGCCACGTGGGAATTTTTTTTTAAGCCGCTGGAGCTTGATCAATGAGCGAATTCCGCGACTACCGGAAAAAGAAACTGCAACCAATGCGCCCCTATGTTCCTGGAGAAGACCTGACTGGTGTCACCGTCTCGCCGGAAGATACCCCGGAAGAAGGTGGCATGATCGCCATGAACCCGGAGAACCCGCGGGATAAATGGTATGTCGCCAAGGACTTCTTTTTGGAGAACTACGAGCCTGCTTAGCTCACGGCTACCACGGACGGCGGCGAACATTTGAATGACGTGTTGGTCGTCGATCCCATACCCGTGAAGAGCACCGATGAGGCATTTTTCATTTGCTGTTGAGCACTGCGTTTTTGCTGAACCTTCGCGGATCGCAGGCGGCGGGGCAACCGAAGTCCATTGAGTCCCGGCGGATCGCGTCGGAATTGACGCGCATCGCGGAGGCAAACCCGCACGAACACTCAGTCTCTGCGCACAACCCGTTTCGACTGAGCCGTTAGTCGGAGTCGCGGCGCTCCGCCGTTTCCGGGTCGGCCGTGATATCGCGATAAACCTCGACACGATCATGTTCTGTGACTTTGGCCGTCAGCTTGGTCAGCTTGCCGAAAATGCCGACCTTCTGGGTATTCAGGTCGATCTCCGGGAATTGGCTCAGCAAGCCCGAGTGCTCGATGGCCTCGCGCACCGTGCTGCCGTCTGGAACCTCGAGCTTGAGCCATACTTTTTTGAATTTGTCCGCGTAGGCGACGCCGACGTTCATGTGAGAATCTCCTCGGTTTTGAGCTTAGATCAAGCGGGCGCCCGGTCTGCGGCGAGACGCTGACTGCGCGTCGCCAAGTGGTGCTCGAGCACTCGCTTCCCGGCGAGGATGAAGCCCAAGGCAACGAACCCCCCGGGCGGCAGGACGGCGAGAAGGAAGCCCCGATAATCCGGGATCAGCGTCAGCTCGAGGAACCCCATGGCATTCCCCAGCATCAGGGCGGCGCCCTGGAACAGGGTGCCGCTGCCGATAATCTCCCGCACCGCACCCAGCAACATCAGCGACAGGGTAAAGCCGATTCCCATCATGAGGCCGTCGAACAGGGCTGGAAGCACCGGGTTGCGCGAGGCAAAGGACTCGGCGCGACCCAAGATGGCGCAGTTGGTGACGATCAGTGGGATGAAGAGCCCGAGAACCTTGTGCAGATCGTGCAACCAGGCGTTCATGGCGAGGTCCACCAGTGTCACCAGCACGGCGATGATGAGCACGAAGATCGGGATACGGACCTCGGGGGTGACGATGCCGCGCAGCAGGGCCACCAGGGTCCCCGAGAAGACCAGCACGAAGCTGGTCGCCAGGCCCAGTCCAAGCCCGTTGGTGGCCGTGCTCGTTACCGCGAGCAGTGGGCAGAGCGCCAACGTCTGAACCAATATGACATTGTTGTCCCAGAGGCCGTCGCGGGCGATGCGGCCGTAATCGGTGCTCATGGCGGACCTCCCGGACCTTCGTCTATTGCAGCCCTCCTGGATGTTGTCTCCCGGGCGACTGCCGGCGCCAGGAGCGTATCCTTGCGCTCGCGAAAGAGCACGAGCCCCTCTTTGAGTGCGCCAACGACTGCGCGGGGTGTGATGGTGGCCCCGCTGAACTGGTCGAAGTCGCCGCCGTCCTTTTTCACCGCCCACCGCTCGATTGGGGGGTTGCCGAGGGACAAACCGTCAAAGCCGAGTATCCAGTGGTCCCGGCTTACGTCGATCTTATCGCCGAGTCCCGGGGTCTCGGCATGCGCCAACGCCCGGACACCCAGGATCTCTCCCCGAGCGCTCAGTCCCAGGATCAGCTCGATAGAGCCCCCGTAGCCCTGGGTGCTGAGGGGGTAGGCCACACCGGCGACCTCGTTTCCCTTTAGTGCGCGATAGACGGCGACCGTTTCGCCGGAAGCCAGAGGAAGGTCGAGCGGGTTTTCGAGCAGATCATTGTCGTGGATGGCGGGCGGTATTACCTGGTCCAGGGACGCCAGCAGGTCCTCGGCTCGACGCTGCTCTATGGCGTCCCTCGTTGCCAGGTTCCCCATGACCAGTAGTGCAGCAGCAATCAGCGCGAATCCACCCAGCAGGCCGGCCTGGTAACCCGGGTACTCGCGGTAGCGCGGTGCCGCTTTGGCGCTCATGATGCCTTCTCCGCATCATCGGCGTACTCCAGGGGGACGCCTTTGCGGTCACGGCCGTAGATACGTGGCCGCATCCAGTGATCGATCAGCGGTGTGGCGGCGTTCATCAGCATCACAGCGAATGCGACGCCTTCCGGATAGCCCGTCCAGGTGCGGATGACATAAACGAGGAGGCCGCATCCCGCGCCGAAGAGGATCTGACCGCGAGCGGATACCGGAGATGTCACGAGATCCGTGGCGATGAAGAAGGCCCCGAGCAGGGTGGCGCCTGAGACCAGGTGATAGACAGGGCCGGCGAAATGGCCGGGATCCACCAGGCTCATCAGCCCGGCCATCAGGGCGATGGTGCCCAGCATGGCCACCGGAATGTGCCAACTGATTACACGCTTGTAAAGCAGGAACAGGCCGCCCAGGAAAATCAGAAGCGCCGAGGTTTCGCCCATGCTGCCGGGTACGGTGCCGATGGCGCCCGCGATCGCGCCGAAGCTGCCGGGAAGTATCTGGGGCAAGGTCAGACCCTGACCCAGCTCGGCGCGTACATGTCCCAGCACCGTGGCGCTCGTCGCCGCATCGAATCCAGCGCCGGAGTGTATGCCGCCGAAGATGATGGCCAGCCCTTCGAGGACTCCAGGTGCCTCAGCCGAGAAAATGGGCTGAGGCTCCACGAAGCTCGTCATCTCCAAGGGAAAGGAAATGAGCAGGGCTACTCGCGCCACCATGGCCGGGTTGAAGAGGTTCTGGCCGATACCCCCGAAGATCTGTTTTGCGACGACGATGGCGATCAGGCTGCCCACGACGCCGATCCACCAAGGTGCCCAGGGTGGAAGTGTCATGGCCAGCAACCAGCCGCTCAGCAGGGCCGAGCCGTCCATCAGGAAAGGGCGTATCGGCTTGTCGGCGATCCGCAGACAGGTTGCCTCCGCACCGATCGCCGTTGCCAGAGTGACCACAAACAAGAAGATCGCCGGCCAGCCGAACTGCACCAGCCCAAACAGCGTCGCCGGGGTCAAAGCCAGCATCACCAGTCCCATGGTGCGGGAAACGCTCGATCCGACGTGCGCATAGGGCCCGGTTACCAGCCGCTCGCCGCTCATGCCGCCGCTTCCTCGACGATCCGCTCCGCCCTTTGTTCGGCGGTCGTCTGCTCGGATTTCTTCTCCGCCGCTTCCTTCTTACGCCTGGCCATCGCCTCCCGTTTGGCCTTCTTGATCGCCTCCATGCGCGCGGTGCGCTGCTCGATCAGGCGCCTCGTCTCGGTTTGCTTCTGCTTCGCCCGTCCGCGGGCGGCCATCTCGCCCTTGGCGTAATTGAAGTATTGCACCAGGGGAATATGGGACGGGCAGACATAGGAGCAAGAGCCGCAGCCGATGCAGTCCATCAACCCCAGCTTGACCACACCCTCCAGGTCGCCGGCTCTGGCGTGAGCGACCATTTCCACCGGGAGCAGGCCGCAAGGGCAGGCCTGCACGCAGCTGGCGCACCGGATGCAGGGCATGGTCTCGCGGCAGCTCGTCTCCGCCTCGGTCAGGGCAAGCAGACCGTTCGCCCCCTTGACCGTGGGTATGCGGGTGCTCGGCAGCGGCTGACCCATCATGGGGCCCCCGCTGACCAGTCGCGCAGGCTCGGTCGTGAAGCCGCCGCAGTGATCGATGACGTGCTGAATGGGCGTCCCCAGGGGAACCCGCAGATTGCCCGGCTTGCGGATGGCCCCACCGCTGACCGTCATTACCCGGGAGACCAGCGGCCGGCCATAGCGCAGGGCCTCGTGCACCGCCAGAGCCGTGGACGGATTGTGGACCACGACACCGATGTCGGCGGTCAGTCCCCGGGCCGGGGTCTCCCGACCTGTCACTGTCTGTACCAGATGCTTCTCGGACCCCATGGGATAGCGGGTCGGGAGATGCGCGACTCGGACTGAGCCGATGACCTTCGCTGCCTGTTCCATGACAGCCTGGGCCTCCGGCTTGTTGTCCTCGATGCCGATGAGGATCTCGGAAACGCCCAGGGCGCGGGCCATGATCCGAGCACCGTCGAGCACCGCTTCGGGTTGCTCGCGCATCAGCCGGTCGTCGCAGGTCAGGTAGGGCTCGCACTCGGCGCCGTTGATGACCAAGGTATGCAGTCTGTAGCGCTTGCGCAGATTGAGCTTCACGGCGGATGGGAAAGTGGCCCCACCCATACCGACGATGCCGGCTGCCGCGACCCGGGCGGCGATCTCCTCGGGGCTCAGGGAGAAGGGATCGTCCGTGCCCTGGATATCCTCGGACCAGCGGTCCTCACCGTCGGCTTGCAGGGAAACTGTGCGCACGTTCAGTCCGGAGGCGTGGTGGGCCGGATAGCTGCCGATGCCCACGATGCGTCCCGATGTGGGGGCGTGCACCGGTGCCGAGATCATGCCCTGGCTGTTGGCCAGCAATTGGCCCTTTGCCACCTTCTGACCCCTGCGAACCGCGGGTGTGGCGAGTGCCCCGATGTGCTGCTGCAGGGGGATGTGGAGCAGCGGAGGCAGCCCCAGGTCCTCGATCGGCCTGTTTGCCGAGAGCGTCTTACGGTCCTCGGGATGCACGCCACCGCGGATTTTGAATAGTCTCATTTCAGTTCGGAACCTCTCGTCGGGACTGCGCCGTCTCGCCGGCATGCCGCCAACCGGCAGCAATATCTCGAAGGCGCTACGCGCCGATGCCGGCTGGAAGCGGGTGGTCCCAGTCCGGGCTGGGCCAGTACCATGTCTGCAGCGTGGGCTTTACGGGACGCATCTCGATGCATTCCGTCGGGCACACCTCGTAGCACTTTTCGCAGCCGGTGCAGGCGTCGGGAAACACGGAGTGGATCATTTTGGGTCCCCCGAGGATGGCGTCGGTCGGACAGCGCTTGAAGCACTTGGTGCAGCCGACACACAGGTTCTCGTAGACATGGGCGACAACCGGCGTCTTCTCCTCGACCCCGGACAGGTTGACGGCGACACCGAGCAACCCCGCGAGCTCCTCTGCGAGTGCGCGTCCCCCGGGTGGGCAAAGGGTGACGGGCGCCTGGCCATTCGCAATCGCTTCGGCTGCAGCACTACAGCCCGGAAAGCCGCACTGGCCGCATTGAGAGCCCGGCAGGATCGCCTCGACCTTTTCCACGACAGGATTTCCTTCCACCTTCAGGTAACGGGCGGAGAGTCCCAGAAGCCATCCGAACGTCAAACCCAGGATCGTGAGACTGGCGATTGCAGCAAGCATGTCGATCGAGCTCCAAATGATTCGAATCCATAAGGTGCAGCGAGGTGGGTGGCGACGAGCGCAGCGAACCCCGGCATCCGGCCTGTTCTCATCTGCTGGTCAAGCCGGCAAACCCCATAAATGCGAGGGACAACAGCCCTGCGGTCACAAAGGCAATCGGCGTCCCCGCGAACGCGCGCGGCGACTGAAGTAGGGCAAGGCGCTCGCGCATACCGGCGAACAACAACATCACCAGCGTGAACCCCATCGCGGAGCCGAAACCGTAGAGAATGCTCTCCAGAAAGCCGTGCTCCTCCTGGATATTGAGAAGGGCCACGCCGAGCACGGCGCAGTTCGTGGTGATTAGCGGCAGAAAGATTCCAAGAACCTGATACAAAGTCGGCGAGATCCTGCGGACCGCCATCTCGGTAAACTGAACCACCGCGGCGATTACAAGGATAAATGTCAGGATGCGCAGGAAGCCCAGATCCAGAGGTCCGAGCAGATAGCGCTCCAGAATCCAGCTCGCCATAGCGGCCAGGGTCAATACGAAGGTCGTGGCCAGCCCCATGCCGAGCGCGGAGTCGAGCTTGTTGGAGACCCCCATGAAGGGGCAGAGTCCCAGGAATTTAACCAGTACCACGTTGTTTACCAACGCCGTACCCAAAATGATCATCAGATAGTCGCCCATGCGTGCGCCGTTAGTTCAGCCTTGTCGGTAATACGCTCGACCTCGAGTCAGCAATTTGGGTGCCAATCAGAACGGCTTCGGTATCGCGGGCCCGATCGGGTCGCCCCGGGATGGTGCAGTGCAGCAGGCAAGTGCGCCCGGATACGGCAGATCCCGTTCATTTGATGGACCGAAACCTGCGATTTCCGGATCGGGCCGGAAAATCCGAAGCGAAACGGGAATGGGTCTCGGGTTCGGCCTGTTGTCGCGATGGACACAATGATTGCGCGGCCGCGTTGCGGCCTGTCGCGAATCCGACAACCTTTGTTGCCCCTATCCGGACTCGAGCTCCGATCGACGGGCGGAAACCGGCTCTCAGGGTGTCATTTCGCGTTTCCGTGCGACACCAAATCTTCGCACGGAACAAAAATTGCCTTATACAGCTTATGAGTTTCGCTGGAGAACCGAGTATGAGCACCCAGAGCCCTCCGGATACCGCCACGCCGATGGCCTTTGATGCCCTGGGCGAATTCCTGGCAGCGCCACCGGCCCATACCCCGGACGAGGTCATCGATCTTCTGAGCCTGATGGTCGGTGATCCCGGCTCTCCTTTACCTCCGCGTATCTATTTCGAGGCGGTCAAGCAGTCCCCGGTGGCGATCTCGATCACCGACGCCAGGGCCAACATCCTGTACGTCAACCAGGCATTCGAGACCCTGACCGGCTACACCCGTGCTCAACTGCTCGGCAAGAACCAGTCCATCCTGTCCAGCAACGCCACCCCGGATTCCATTTACAAGCAGCTCTGGCGCACCATCAAAAACAAGAACACCTGGTCGGGCACGTTGGTCAACCGCAGCCGTGCGGGAAGCGATTACATCGCATCGGTAACCATATCGCCGGTGCTCGACCAGACGGGTGAGCTTGCGTTCTTTCTGGGAATGCATCGGGACGTGACCCACGAGCATGAGCTCGAGGCTCAGCTGCGGCAGCAGAAGGCGCGAATCGAGACCGTACTCGATGCGGCTCCGGTGCTGGTGGTCCTGCTCGACGAATCGGGACGGGTGATTCTCGACAACCATGAGTACAAAAAGCTGCTCGGCGACCTGCGCGGGCGCGAGCCGGTCGAGGTGCTGCGTCAAGCTCTGACGGAGCAAGCGGGATTCGACCCCGTGGATGCCATTAGCGCAGGACGTAACTTCAAGGACGTGGAGGTCAGTATCGAGATCCCCGGCGACCGCGGTCCTTTCTGGTTTTCCTGCTCCGGAACGCCGACCAGCGAGGTCGATATCAGTGCGCGGAACTACTTCGGTCGTAACGGGGCCGGCGAGCGGCATTTGTTGCTCTTGGCGAATGACATTACGGCCCGCCGGCGAGAGGTCGAGCGCGCCCATCTGGAGAACCTGCGAGCGCGTCTGGCCGAGCAGCAGATGACCCACGGTATGCGAGAGGCCCTGGGAGCGGCCGTCTACCAGATGCAGGGTCCACTGAACGTCATACAGGCAGCGATCCGCATGCTCAAGGCGAGCGATCCCGAGCCGACGACGCTGGCAAGCATGCTGGCCCAGATCAGTGCCTCGAGTCGGCAGGCGATGGAGACGCTGAAGGCCGCTTTGCCGGCCGAGACGAAGGAGGCCGAGGTACCGGTCAACGTCAATGAGCTGCTGCGGCAGGTGTTGGAGATCGAGACCGACCGCCTGCTTGCGACCGGCGTCGTCGTGGACTGGCAGCCCGCCCATGTGCTTCCCAAGCTCACGGGGCAGCGAAATCAACTCAGGTGCATGTTCAAGCACTTGATCGACAACGCCATTCTGGCGCTGAACGAAACGCGTAAGACGCACCGCGTGCTGCGTATTTCGACCTCGGCGGTCGACGATGGGGTGGAGGTGGAGATCCAGGACAATGGTCGGGGTGTCGCCGCGGAGGTTCGCTACAAGGTGTTCGAGCCCTTCTTCATCGGCTGGCGCAACCGCCGTAACCGCGCCGGCATGGGGCTTGCGTTGACGCAGGAGATCGTCAGCCGGCACGGCGGTTGTATTCAGATCGATTCCGACTTTGCGGACGGCTGCCGTATTCGGCTCTCCCTCAGCCGGACGGTGGGCGACGAATGACACGTCCCGAGCCTATCTTGCGTACCAATGACGACAGGCACGGCGGCATCGACGCCGCGGGCCGGCAGGATCTGCTGGAATCCCAGCTCGCCGCCCTGTTCGAGGTGAGCTCGGTGTTGAGCCGCTCGCTGATGCTGAGCCAGACATTGACCGAGGTGCTGGAGGTGCTGCACCAGCACGGGCGTTTGAGCAAGGGCATGGTCAGCCTCGTCGACC
>JAJDOL010000068.1 GCA_022340195.1 Chromatiaceae bacterium | reverse complement strand
TCGGACTGCGTGTGCGCATCGCCCACTATCCGCCCTACACCTCGAAGTGGAATCCCATCGAACACCGCCTCTTCAGCCAAGTCGAGCGTGCGTGGAGCGGCGTGATGCTCGATTCCCCCGAGACCGCCTTGAAAACGGTCGCAAATGCTCCGACGCCTTTCGCGACATCAAAGATCGATTCATTCGTCATGATGACGTTCTCGGGCAGTGGAACTACGTCATCGATGCGAATGGAATTTCTTGATAAGTCGTTTAACTTGTTTCTGAACCGTTACTAAGGGCGCGTTTTGGAAGGTGCCCGCAGATGACCTCGAGGGTGCGAATATCGATAAGTGCTTCGTGCTCGCGTCAGAACATTCGAATGACGATCTCGAAAAATCGGCTGATCCCAGGCATCCCCAGATTCCCCGAATCGCTTGGGTTGACAGTTCACCGATGATCCGACAGCCTCCTAGGGTCAATTTATCCAAGTAATCCGAAGCGCTCGGTGTCTAGTCGGAACCCCACAAGCTACAGATGCACCGGTCCATACCCGTTGATCTTCAGAGCCTGCGCCATCAGCAGACCCGTCAATCAGGATACCGATTCGTTATTGTTCACCTACTCAAGCTCCATGCAGTTCACACCCTCTTCTGCCAGACCTTCCTCGATCGCCTCGCGACCTTCCGTCAGCAGCTGAATAACGTTGGCCTTCGAAGTGTTTCCGGTCCGTAGCCAGACGATCTTGGGTGGAGCGCCGTGGAGCAAGCTGAGCTCCTGAAAATCGGAGTCCTTGGTTACGATTACGAAACGGTTGTCTTTGGCGTACCGCCAAATCTCGGCATCATCAGCCTGCTCCAAACCCTCCAGCGCAACTTGGCTGCTCCCCGGATAGAGCGTTTGCAAAAACGGTACAATTCTTCGGGACAGATTCTCGTCCAGTAACAGCTTCATCGCGGAGGAATTGTCACAGCGTGACGTTCTCGATCCGCTGCGTACGCAAGGCACGCTTGAATGTCTTCCTTTTCCAGCTCCGGAAAATCTTCGATGATTTCATCAGCCGTCATGCCGTTTGCGAGCCAACCGAGGACGTCATAGACGGTGATACGCAGTCCTCGGACCACGGGGCGCCCTCCTCTCTTTCCCGACTGAATTACGATTCTCTCGGCATAATTCATGCTCTTTTTGCCTCATTTCCACGCGAGTGTCTGCCGTTCCGGGGCATGCCTCGGGTTTCAGGGAAAGTATACGGCAAGCAGCTTTGAGGTTAGGCATCATGTGAGGGAAGCTGATTGTCGGCCGACCGAGCTTCAACGCCAACGGGTTGTTTACGGATCACTGCGATCCAGCATTTCATGGGGTTATGCCGCTATCGGTGCCGGGATTCGTCCCTCACCCCGGCCTACGACGGATTCTTTCACGGACAATGGCGCGTGGGAACGAGAAGTCGGGAACAGAGAATACCAGGCCCTGCGCGCTCAATCGGCCTCCTCGTCTTGAGCCTCGTCCTCGCCCCCGTCCATCCCGGGCGGCAGATTAAGGCCGTTTTGCCGGATCATGCGCCGCAGGCGCCGGCGCGATACGCCGAGGATGTCGCAGGCCTGTACGCGGTGCCAGCCGGTGGCCTCCAGGACACGGGCGACGTGCTCCTGCTCCATCGCCCCCAGGCTGACGAGCCCAGGGGCGGTCGCCGGCGGCACGAACTCCCCGAGTGCATCTCCTGCGTAAAGATCGGCTGGCAGAAGGTCCGGTGTCAGCACCTTGTCGCGGCACAGGGCCACCGCCTTCATGAGGACGTTCTCGAGCACGCGCAGCAGCTTGGCCTGCATGGCGGACGACATCTCGCCCACCTCGTCGAGGAAGATGGTGCCATTTCGTGGAAGGCGGTAATGACGATGACGGACGCGAGCGGGAGCGATACCTTCAGCTCCGGCAGCACCTCGAGCCCCGAGCGTCCCGGCATGCACAAATCGAGAATGATGAGATCCGGGCGCCACCGATGCGCCGCCGCGAGCGCCTCCTCGGCATCGTAAGCGACGACCGCTGCTCACGGATGATAAAGGGTTTCGCAGATTATGGGCGATCTCCGCAGCGATGCGTCCGAGCTCGGCAAGGGTCTGGGCGCGTGCCAGCTCGCGGTTCCGGGTCTCGATCTCCTGCTCCAGGCGCTTGCGCTCGGTGATGTCCTCGCCGATACCCGTGACGCCGAGCACACGGCCGCGCTCGTCGCGGGCCAGGGTGTTGTTCCAGGCAATCAGCCGCCGCTCCCCCGTGCGGGACTGTACCTCGCCCTCGAAGCGCTCGGGAAATTCTTCCGGATGCCCCATGCGCTGCAGCACCTGGTGCACCCGATATTGCTGCTCGGACGGCACGAACTGCTGCACCCAGTCACAGCCCACCACCTCCTCCCGTGGCGCGCCGATCAGGTCCAGCAGGAAATGATTACAGAAATTCACCCGGCCTGCGGAATCGACCATGACGGCGGCGAGATTCGCGTCCTCGAGCGTCTGCCGGAAGCGGCGCTCGTACTCCCTTTGGGACTCGGCGAACCTGCGGTGCACATGGGCGTTGGCGAGCAGCAGGGCCGCCAGCGTCAGCAGGCCGAGCAGCGACAGATAGAGCGCCCGGTTGCGACGGAGAAACTCCACCGGCGATGCGGCGATGGCCGTGGCGGGCAGATAGGCGACGACCTTCCAGACCCCTGCCATGGGCAGGGTGCGCACCCCCTCCCCCAGCACCTGGCTCACTTCGGACCCGGGAATCACAGTGGCGAAGGTGAAGAGTCCGTCGGGAGTGGGGAACTGGCCCTCCGCCGCCGCCGAGATGCGTGCCCAGGCCCGGGGAAACCAGCGGCCGAAGGTGAGGTTCCGCCCGAACATGAAGGCCCAGGCTTCCCCGGGGCGCGGGCTGCTCAGCCAGTACCCCTCGCCGTTCAGCAGTTGCACGTGGTCGGAGATGTTGGCCGCGGCAACGCGAAAGCCCTCCACCAGGCGCTCGCCCAGGTAGTTCAGCACCACCAGCCCCCGACGCACGCCTGCGGGGTCGTCGACCGGTGCTACGAACCGCATCACGGGCTTGCGGGGCACCTCGATGCGCCCGTCCTCCACGTTGAGGTCGAGTAGCGAGATGTAGACACCGCCCGGCGCCAGGTCGCGCGCCTGCTGGAAATAGTAGCGCGCCGACTTGTCTTGGAGTCCTGCGTCCGGTACGGCCACCGGCTCTCCCCCGTTGCGATTAACACGTACGATCTCTCGCGCGCTTGCGTCTATGAACCGTACCTGGTCGTAGAGATTTTTTTCGCGGGCGAAGGTGAGGAATATCTCGGCCAGGTAACGGCGCCTGGCGTCTGCCTCGGCGGCATCGAAGCTCAGGCGCTCCGTGTGGCGGGCGAGGAGAGAGATCGGTGAGCACGGCGGCGATATCGGCCATCACCGCGTCCTGTGCCAGCTCCACGTCGAGGGATTCATTGGCCTCGCGCCGGGCGCGCTCGGCACGGTAGTCCGCGTAGTAATGGAGGGCGACGATGGCAGCGAAAAAAACAGGAAGGCCGCCAGCACGCCGACAAAGGTGCGCGCCAGCCCGGAATTGCCGGGCCCCCGGTCAGCAGGTTCGGCTGTCAAGGTTCCAGGGAGCCGATCACCCGAGATACCCGCCCGGAGTCGGAGACGTCCACGCCCGCGGAATCGTTCACAGGCCGTCGCTCTGTTGGATGGCGTTCCCCGGGTTGGGCGCAAGCGCGTCGGCGAGCACCTGGGGGAAGATCGACAGCCTGGCCTTGGGGCATCATCACATCTCGTCGACGAAGGTTACGGTGAGCAGCAGGTCCTCGAACCGGTGTCTGACGGCGCCCGGCGGTATCGGCGACCTCAACCTCTAGGTCACCCGCGTAAAGACGAACGCCATGTCATCCGACTCCACCTGTGCTGCCACGGCCTCGTCCAGGGGCACGTTGACCCTGATGGCGGCGCGTGCCGCCTACGGGCGTCGGCCGCATCTGCTCGTCTGGTATGTTGCCACCGCGCCGGGCCTCCGCAATCATGCGGCGGATAAGGATAGAAAATCCAACCGCCTACGTTCGAATATACCATTCTTGGCCTCCAGTCAACGCTCCGCTGAGCATTGTCCAGTGGTAGAGATGGGGTGCTGTGGGGAACAAGCCGGGGGTGGGGACGCAGGCATGAAAATGTCGGTGTGCCGGTTGAGCGCGTATTTTAGGTTTACCCGAGCCCAATTTCTGGCAGGAGTCGCCAATCTATCTAAACTGCGTCTCACCCGTGCCCGGCTACCCGTCACGGACGCTAACGCCATGCCGATCAAGCTGAGCTTCACTCCCAACCTGGCGCGACACCTGGAGTGCCCGGACGCCAAGGTCACCGGCGGAACCCTGCGCGACGCCCTGGAAGACTATTTCCGCAGCAATCCGGGGGTTCGCGGCTATGTGCTCGATAGACGGAGGCGCGAATTGGAGCGAGGCGCCGGTGCCGACCTATCCCGAGAAACCCGAAGGCACCGAGGACAAGGATCCCATGAGAGGTCTCGACCTGCCCTGGAGCACCCAGCTTGTCTGGGCGCTGACCGCCGGCGCCCCCGGCGAGCTCTGGTGCGGCACCATCCCGGGAGGACTCTTTCGCTCCGACGATGGCGGTGATAACTGGAATCTGGTGCGCTCGCTCTGGGACGAGCCGCGGCGACGCCAATGGATGGGCGGCGGTTACGACTTCGCCGGCATCCATTCGGTCCTGGTCGATCCCCGAGACCCGGCCCATGTGACCATCGCGGTATCGGTCGGTGGCGAGCGGCTGGCCTTCGGCAGCACGACCGGCTCCTTGTGGATCAGCGAGGACCGGGGTGACAGCTGGCATCATGTCAGTGCGCACCTGCCGCCTGTAAACTGCCTTTGCTTCGAAAACGATTGAGTGACCGAAATGCGAAGAATAATACTTGGAATGTTCCTGATACTGCTTCTGGCAAATCATGTCTGGGCTCGGGACCTGAATGCCACCAAGGTCGACGTACTGGTCAAATCGACCACCAGCTGGGACGGGGAGGAGCTTCCTGGCTACGCAACGGGCAAGCCGGAAGTAACGATTCTGCGAATCCTGGTTCCTCCGAAGACTCGGCTGCCTCTGCATGAGCATCCGGTGATTAACGCGGGTGTTCTGCTGAAAGGCGAGTTGACCGTTGAAACGGAGGAGAAGAAGACACTGCATCTGAAAGCCGGCGATGCGATCGTCGAGGTTGTCGACAAATGGCACTACGGAAGAAACGACGGCGACGAACCGGCTGAGATCATCGTATTCTATGCGGGCGTTCAGGGGGGGCCAATAACCGTTAAAGAGCACAAGTGAGGGATCAGTCCGAAGGATTGGCTTAAGCAGGAAGACCATCGGTAAGGCTTCGCCAAGGCAGGGACTTCAACAGACCAAATCGTCGCCAAGAAGTCGAGGAATCAAACCCAGCGTAAGGCAACGACGAGGCCCAGAAACAAGAGAAGCTCGGCCACCGTTGCCCAGATCAACAGCCGAACGATACGGCGCGCCAGCGGCTTCATGGGGCGCCACACACGTTCCATATACCAGCGCCACGGAGCAAAACGCGACCAGCGCGCCCAGCTGCGAAAGTAGAGGAACAGGTCCTGACCCCAACGTGTGAGGCTGCGATCTACTTCGTCGGCTCGGGCTCGCCGTTCTTCTTCGGACAAGCGACCGTAATCCTCCACGACCCACAAGCGCGCGCCCTCTTCGACTGGCTCCACCAGGAACCGGGTGAATGCCTTGATGCCTTCGTCGTAATCCAGGCGGAGGCCGTCGGGCAGGGAAACTACGTCCCCGGATGTCTCCCAGGTGCGATCGTTGCTCCGGTTTTCGATGCGCAAGCGAAACCGGTCAATTGCCGGTTGCTCCCAGCTTGCAAAATCCCACTGGGAGTTGACGCGGAGCAGGCGTTCCGGACCCTCGAGCAACGAGAGGACCACGGATGGCGGCAAGGTCGTTGGGACGATGACCCAAGCGGCGTCCTCCTCCACACCGGGCGG
>JAJDOL010000057.1 GCA_022340195.1 Chromatiaceae bacterium | reverse complement strand
ACTGGCGCGCAGGCGACCGGCAAGCGCACCAGGCGTACGTCCATCTCTACAAGAGCAGCCGCTTGCAGATAGCTGCATAAAGGCCACTCCCCTTGCTTTATCCCGATTCCGTGGTCTTTAGTGCACCGCTTCCTTTTCGCTATCGTCCCCTAACTCCGTCACCTGAGCCGACGCCGCGATCAGGTTGTGCATTCCAGGCGACAGCAGTTCGGCCGTATCTGCATCGATGTCGTCGACTCGAAGCATCTCGGCGAATTCCTCGAACCGACGGGCGCCGTACTTCTGCTGGTAGTGGGCGACGCTGACGGCAAGGAGGCGAACCGTTTCAGCAACATCTTCTTTACTCGTACCGTCGATGACGCGGTCCGCCAGCAGGTGGAGGATGCTCGGGAGAGCTTCCGCTTCTTTACTGTGATCGGGTCAACAGTTTCGCGGACTTGGCATTGCGCATCGAGCGCCTCGACGACATCCTCGGGCAACCACATCTGAACGGACTTGCGACCAGGGCGGTCGGCCCGGCCTGCGAATGCTGAATAGGTTGGAATCGTGTTCCCCCTGATGTTCTTCCAAATTCAGGGAAAAAGTGTCGCCAGACTATAGCTGCGCGCAATTGACGGAAACATCGAGATCGTAGGGCCGCAACCTATTGCCGCCGCCTGCCTGCGGCGTCGGCATGGGGATGCCGACCTACGTATACTCCGCGTTGATGTTGTCGGTATTTCGGTGCCTCAGTACTAGTAGGCTGCCGAGCGACTACTAATAGGCGAAATTGGAGAGTTTCTGTCAACGCCAACTCGAAGAGAAGTAGCACTGCATCAGTGCCAGGTTGGCCATCCGCCCTCCGCTTTGGTAGAGCCGTCCAAGGCTTTCCACTCCTCGTCACCTTAACCAGCGCGTACACGGACTCACGTATTGAGCCACTGGTTGTGTTTAACTCCCGAGCTGGACCACGAGCGTAACGGCATCGTACGAGACACAATTCAGGAAACTTGATTGAGGAGAAACACAAGATGACTGACCTTTACACGATTGTTCGTGATGCAGTAGATAGCGCCGCCGGAATAAGCATAAATGGCGCGCTCGTGGCAATCGACGGTAGCAAGCAAGTACTGCCCCCGACGTACGCGGACGCCCCCCACGTGCACAACATGACAGAGCCGGACGAGCATGGCATCGCCGCTTGGGTCAGTATCGATAGCTCGGCATCACATTGGATGCCGGACGTGTAATACGCGAGGGCGACACCTATCGGTTGGTCCCCGAGGGCGAGAAAGCGCCGCCAGGAGCGGAACGACCCTCAGAAATTAACCCGACTTCAACAGCTCGAGTATTTCGGCGATTGTAAATGATCGGTACCCGGAGCGTTTCGCCGCTATTGCTCACGGACTCTTTTTCCTTTTCTCGATGTACATGAGTGCCTGCTTGGTCGGAAGCGAAACAGTCATATTGACAATCCGGATATAGAATTCTTCCCGTTGTCCCTTGGCGAGAAAGACCGGATCTTTGCTCGGCCACACATCGACCCGACATAGCTGTTCCCCCGCATAGGCGACAACAGCGATCGAAACGTTGGGCAACAGGGTATTTCCCAATTCGTTGCTCACGAGCCGCGCGAGATGTTGCACGAAGCCGTCCCCATCCTTGCGTTTGAGCGTAGCCCAGTCGTGCTCCAGACCAAGCACCTGCTTGTCGTCCGAGACCCCGATCAAAAGCGTTCCTCCATTTGTATTCAGGAATCCGGCAATCGTTTTGAGCACCGCATGCTCCAGCTCCTTGTTTACCTTTCGAAGCTCATAATCCCAACGCAGCGAGCTCTTCAACTCGAGCTGTTCGTTCTCCTCCCCGCGCAGCAGTTCGGAAATACCTCTCCTCCGCTTCCTATATTGCGCAACCAACATGCCGGCGATGAGCAAAATCTGGAGTGCCACAAAGGTCACTGCGACGAATACCTCCAAGCTCATGGAGAAGAGCCTGGTTATATGGCCGTCGAGGACCTCGACATCGAGCGATACCAATATCAGGATGAAGAACAAACCCAGCGAGATGTTGGCGATGAAGAACGCCTTGACCTTTTGCACCTCGACCAGGGCTTCACGGAAGATCTTGAATGTCGTACTCGGCATGTTTCGGAAACGCGGTGATGACAGTTGCCTCGCAATGATTCAACCACGCCTGGCGACGGCAACGATTGACCGCAGCGCGACAGCTTATGCAGAGAATTCTGACCCGCCTCAACAGCCGGGGCAAGCCCCGGATCCTGTCTAGCAGGGGATCGAAACGTGAGAATGGTAGCGGATTTCTCGAATCTGCAATGATAGACTCCCCATCCGTTTTACTCGCGCCTCGCACGGAGAAACGGCTTGACCGCCATGTTCGGAGACGGGCGCAATGCTAATAACCATAAATTTGCTCCGGCATCGGAGGGAGATGGGGTGGCCGGAAAGTCGAAGATCCCAAAACGTCTTAACCTGGCGGCGCAAGCCGCCGTCCTTGCTGTCATGCTCGGCGGCTGCAGCATGGTCGGGCCGAACTTCGTGACCCCAAAGGTGCAGGTCGCCGACGACTGGGCAACAAGGGATGCCGCCCGGATCGGCACCGCACGCGCCGAAGACGCCGCGTGGTGGAAGACCTTCGGCGACGCGACCCTCGACCACCTGATCGATCTCGCCTACAAACAGAATCTGGAGTTGCAGCAGGCCGGCGTAAACGTCTTGCAGGCTCGCGCCCAACTGGCCGCCGCGATCGGTAACGAGTATCCACAGCAGCAGCAGGGATATGGGGAATACCAGTATTACAACCGTGGCGGCAGTGAGACTACCCGGCTTCCCTTCGGGAACGTGCACAACTCGAGCACGCTGCGGTACGGCGTGACGGCGGCCTGGGAAATCGATTTCTGGGGAAAATTCCGGCGTGCCGTCGAATCAGCGGACGACAGTTTCCTCGCGTCGATCAGCAACTACGACGCCGCGCTCGTCAGCCTGACGGCGACCGTGGGGAAGACCTATGTCTCCATGCGCACGACCGCTTCACGCATTGGCGTGTATCGCAAAAACGTCAAAGTGCAGGAGGAGAGCCTTCAGATCGCGCGGGCGCGCTTCGAAAACGGGGAAACGAGCGAACGTGACGTCGCCCAGGCGAGCTCTCAGCTAGCCGAGACCCGGTCCCAGATTCCTCAGCTCGAGGTCAGCCTGGCACAGGACAGGAATGCGCTTGCGGTGCTCGTCGGCGTTCCCCCGGCCGGGATCGGGACCGAGCTGACGGAAAGCGGGTCGATCCCGCACGCGCCTCTCGAGGTTGCAGTCGGGCTCCCACGGGACCTGTTGCGGCAACGCCCCGACGTGCGCCAGGCCGAGCAGGTGGCGGCCGCGGAGTCAGCGCTGATCGGCGCCACCAAGGCCGACCTCTATCCCGCCTTTTCGCTGAGCGGCACCTTCGGCTTCAGCGCGTCCGACATCGCCAATCGCAGTCTTGGCGACGCCTTCGACTGGAACGCCCACCTAGCCAGCATCGGCCCGGCATTCCAGTGGAATCTGTTCAACTACGGGCAGATCACCAATCAGGTGCGCGCCCAGGACGCGCAGTTCCAGGCCGCGGTATTGTCCTATCAAAACACCGTGCTCCAGGCGCAGCAGGAGGTCGAAAACGCGCTCATCGCGTTCGTCAAGTCCATCGATACGGTACGTCACCTCAAAGACGCCGTCGCGGCCGCCCAGCGCAGCGTCGAGCTCTCCCTCGCCCAATACAAGGAAGGCGCCACGGATTACACCACCGTTCTCAGCGCCCAGCAGAGCCTGTTGCGCGAACAGGACCAGCTAATCAGCGCGCGCGGCGATGTGCCGCAAAGCCTCATTTCGGTCTTTCAGGCACTGGGGGGCGGCTGGCAGATCCGGGAAGGGCACGACTTCGTTCCGGACTCGATCAAGGAGGAGATGCGCAAGCGCACAGACTGGGGCAATCTCCTCGACGCCAAAACCCACGTTCCACCAACAGCAGCCGAGCGCAACGCGTTCATCCGCAAGCCGGACTGGTGACCAGGACCATGAAGAGACGAAGCTTGCCTCATGTTCACAGCCGGCCGCTTCTTGCCGGAACGCTGGTCCTTTTGCTCTCCCTCGCCGCCTGCGACAAGGGGGGGAACACCTATGTGGCACCGCCTCCCCCGGCGGTGACGGTCGCCCACCCGGTCGTGCAGCCCGTGACCGACTATCTGGAGCAGACCGGATCGGCGAGCGCGGTGGCGGCCGTCGATCTGGTGGCACGGGTTGCGGGCTACTTGGAGTCGGTGAAATTCGTGGACGGCAGCATCGTCGATAAAGGCGAGTTGCTGTTCGTGATCGAGCAGGCCCCTTACGAGGCCGATGTCAAGCTGGCCGAGGCGACCCTGGAACAACAGCAGGCGCAGCTGACCCGCGCCACGGAGGAATACAAGCGGCAACTGCGTCTCATAAAGCAAAAGGCCAGCTCCCAGGCCGATGTCGAGAAATGGTTGTCGGAGCGCAACTCGGCTGCCGCCGGCGTCGATGAGGCCAAAGCGAACATCGAGATCGCCAAGATCAATCTCGGCTACACCGAGGTGCGGGCACCCTTCAAGGGCCGCATCAGCCGCCACCTCGTGGACGCGGGGAACCTCGTCGGCTCGCCCGGGCCGACCAAACTCGCCACCATCGAGCAGATCCAACCCATCTACGCCTATTTCAACGTGGACGAGCCGACCGTGCTGCGCATCCGATCCCTGATGCGGAAGCGCGGCACGGGACCGACGAACGTCGACAAGATTCCAGTTAACCTGGGCCTGCAGAACGAGCAAGGCTATCCGCATAAGGGAAGGCTCGATTATGTCGACACCGGCATCGACCCGTCCACAGGTACGCTTCAGGTGCGTGCCGTGCTCCCCAACAGCGACGACAGCATCCTTCCCGGCATGTTCGCCCGCGTTCAGATACCGGTCGAGCGCAACGAGCATGCACTTCTGGTGAGAAACCGCGCGCTCAGCGTGGACCAGGCCGGGAGCTACCTGCTGGTCGTCAACGCCGACGACGTGGTGGAACAGCGTGCTGTCGAGCTCGGCACCCTGATCAACGGCATGCGTGTCGTCACCAAGGGGGTGGAGACCTCCGATTGGGTGGTCGTCGAGGGCCTGCAACGCGCGACCCCGGGGACGAAGGTCACGGTGACACGCCAGGAGAAAGCCACGGCAGGTGCGGAACCAGGCACGGAGTCGGCTCCAGCCGCGTCCGCGCCTGAATCCGGTACCGGGCAGTAGGATCAAGCCGGTGTTCTCGAAATTCTTCATCGAGCGTCCGGTCCTCTCCAACGTCATTGCGATCATCATCGTACTGATCGGCGCGGTGGCGCTTTACGGCCTGCCGATATCCCAGTACCCGGAGATCACGCCCCCCGTCGTCCAGGTGCAGACCCGTTACCCCGGCGCCAGTGCCCAGATCATCGCTGACACGGTTGCCAACCCCATCGAGGAGCAGGTGAACGGTGTCGAGGGCATGATCTACATGCAGTCCACCAGTGCGGCGGACGGGACCTATACCCTCAACGTCACTTTCGATATCGGCACGGACCTCGACTTCGCCCAGACACTGGTCCAGAACCGCGTGGCGGAGGCCCTGCCCGGGCTTCCGGACCCGGTCCAGACCCAGGGCGTCACCACCAACAAGAAATCGACGGCTATCCTGCAGATCATCACCCTGAGCTCTCCCGACGATCGTTTCGACAGCCTCTTTCTGTCCAACTATGCGACTCTCAATCTGCAGGACGAGCTGGCCCGCCTGCCCGGCGTGGGCGATGTCGTTATCTTTGGGGCCGGGGAATACAGCATGCGGGTGTGGCTCGATCCGAATCAGCTGGCCGCGCGCAACCTGACCCCGGACGACGTCGCCCGAGCCATTCGCGGCCAGAACCAACAGGTAGCGGCCGGCCAGGTGGGAGCGCCACCCGCCCCGCGCGACCAGGACTTCCAGCTCACGGTCAATGTGCCGGGCCGCCTCGCCGACGCGGAGCAGTTCGGCGACATCATCGTGAAGACGGAGCAGGACTCCGGCACGACCACGCGTATCACCCGCGTCCGCGATGTGGCACGGATCGAGCTCGGCGCCCAAACCTACAGCCAGTTCTTCCGCCTGGATGGCGCTCAGGCCGGGGGTGCAGCCGTCTTCCAACTGCCGGGGGCCAACGCCCTGGAGGTCGCACGGGAGGTCACGGCCAAGATGGAGGAGCTTTCCAAGAAGTTTCCGCCCGGACTCGAATACGGTATTCCCTTCGATACCACCATGTTCGTCAAGGCCTCGATCAAAGAGGTCTACATGACGCTTTTCGAGGCGATGATCCTGGTACTGATCGTCATCATGGTGTTCGTCCAGGACTGGCGCGCCATGCTGGTGCCGGCGACCACGGTGCCGGTCACCATCGTCGGCGCCTTTGCGGCGATGGCGGCACTGGGCTTCACCGTCAACTTGCTCACCCTCTTCGCCATCGTGCTGGCAATCGGCATCGTCGTGGACGACGCCATCGTCATCGTCGAGGGCAGCGCCCACCATATCGAGCTGGGGAAGACACCGAAGCAGGCCGCCATCGCGGCCATGACCGACCTGTTCGGGCCTATCATCGGCATCACACTGGTTCTGATGTCAGTGTTCCTGCCCGCGGCATTCCTGCCGGGAATTACCGGCGAAATGTACCGCCAGTTCGCACTCGTCATCGCCGCCACGGCACTCATCAGCGCAGTAAACGCCCTCACGCTGAAGCCGACGCAATGCGCCCAGTGGATGCGCCCGATCCGGGCCGAGAAGAATTTCTTCTACCGCGGCTTCGACGCCGTCTACGGCGTGGTGGAGCGCGGCTACACTCGATTGATAGGCCGCATGGTTCATCGCAGTGTCCTCATGACTCTGATCGCTCTGACCCTGTCGGGCATCGCGATCTGGGGCTTGGCACGCTTGCCCACCTCCTTCATCCCCATCGAGGACCAGGGCTATGCGCTGGTGAACGTCAGGCTCCCGGACGGGGCCTCGCTGGAGCGCACGCACGCCGCCATGAAACAGGCCGAGGACGCGATCAGAAAGGTACCGGGCGTCGAGCACGCCATCTCCATCGGCGGTATCTCGGTGCTCGACAACTCGGCTACGCTTGCCAACAGCGGCGTCACCTATGTCGTGTTCGAGCCCTGGGATGTCCGCGGCACCAAGGAGGGACTGCGTCCCATGCTGGAGAACCTCCAACGCGCGGTCTCGGACATTCCCGACGCGGACACATTCGTCTTGGTGCCGCCACCCATCCAGGGCATCGGCAATGCCAGCGGATTTCAGATGCAGGTGGAGCTTAGCGACGCCAGCAAAGACTATGTGAAGCTGCAACGGGTAACGGAGGCGATCACCGCGGACGCGGCCACTCAGTCCGGGATTCTGCGCGTCATGTCCACCTTCAGCGCCGGAACGCCACAGATCATGGTCGAGGTAGACCGGGTCAAGGCACGCCAACTCGGCGTCGACGTGAACGATGTGTTCAGCACCTTGGAAGGCTATCTGGGCTCGACGTACGTCAATCAATTCAACAAGTTCGGGCGTACCTTCCAGGTCTATATCCAGGCCGACCACCAATTCCGCCTGCAGCCCGACGACGTTGGGAGCTTCTACGTGCGCAATGCCGCGGGGGACATGGTTCCCATCGCCACATTGGCCGACGTCCGCTATGTGCCGGGTCCGGCGCTCATCGGCCTCTACAACCTGCACCCCAGTGCCGCCGTCATCGGTGCGCCCAACCTTTACTTCAGCTCCGGCCAGGCCATGGATTTGGTCGCCCAGATCGCCGACGCCAAGCTGCCACATGGCATGGGGTACGAGTGGACGGGGATGTCCTACCAGGAAAAGCTCGTGGGCAACCAGTCCTACTTCGTCTTCGTAATGGCGCTGGTGCTCGTGTACCTGGTGCTCGCCGGTCAATACGAGAATTGGCTGACGCCTTTCGCCGTCATCTTCGCAATTCCCTTGGCGCTCCTGGGAACGGTGGGGGTGCTGACGGGATTGCAGGTGGCGAACAACATCTATGTTCAGATCGGCATCGTCCTGCTGATCGCGCTGTCCGGCAAGAACGCGATCCTCATCGTGGAGTACGCGCGTGACTTGCACGAGAAGAAGGGCATGGGACTGGCCGAGGCGGCAACCGAGGCGGCGCGCCTGCGCTTCCGGCCCATCGTCATGACCTCATTCGCCTTCATCCTGGGCGTCTTGCCCCTGGTGCTGGCCACGGGTGCCGGCGCCTCCAGCCGCAAGTCCATCGGCATCACCGTGTTCAGCGGGATGCTGGCCTCCACCTGTATCGCCGTGCTGTTCGTCCCGTCCTTCTTCGTCGTCTGGCAGCGCATCCACGAATGGCGCAAGCGGCGCAAGGAGGCGCGCCATCTCGACCCCGACGTCGGCAAGGCGCGCGAAAGCCAATGAGGTCTCGCCTGGGCTCGCGTATTACGCGCGAGACAGGGATGCCGTGGCAATGCCAGCGGATTACCGGCTCGCGTTTCGCGAGGTCGGGCTGTCAATCGGACTACGGACCCTCAAGCGCACTCAGGAGCTAGCGGCACGGCATGCCGGGCCTTCGCTTCGGTGCCCTCCCTCTGCTCACGCGTCGAACGGCTGATTCCCTATTTCCCCTTGATCGCTGCGATCGAGGGTTTCTGGCTGGAGCCGAGGAACCAGGCGGGCACGACCTGGAAGGCGCATGAGAACATCAACGCCGTGATGTTGGCAACCAGCTTGGCGCCGGGGGGGCTACCGCTCGCTCTGACAGCCTCGGAGGATATTACTTTCCCATCCACCAAGTAGTTCCGGTGGAGAGTCAACTCTGCGGGACTGAGGGATCGTCTTGGATGAATGGTAACGGCCAGATTTGAAAGACTCTGCTCAATGCCGACAACGCCAACGCATGCTTCAGCTCGCCCCGCACAACGGCGTCGCGCACAGCCTGCTGGGTCATCAGCTCGACGGCGATCATTTCCCCTGGGCCGACGTCCTGTTCGCACGTGCGTTCAGCGTCTTCGGCCAACCAGTGATGGCAGAGGTGATTGTGGTAGGCAGGATTGGGCTCGACCGCGCCCAGATAGGTCCACTTGTCTGATTCGTACCCGGTCTCTTCAAGGAGCTCACGCATCGCCGCGGCTTTCGGATCTTCGCCCGGGTCAACCATACCGCCTGGCGTCTCCAAGGTCGTATAACCCACGCCGAATCGATATTGCCGAATCATGACTGAGCGCCGCTGCTCGTCCAGGGCAACCACATTCACCCAGTCGGCGGATTCGAGCACCAGGCGTTCAAAAACCTGCCCGTTGCTCGGATTGCGAAGGCAGTCGATCCGTTTTTCGAACAGGATTAAACCGACGTCCTCATGACGTGACTCCAGCAAGTCCCAGTCGAGCTCTTGACCAGCCATAATCTGTTCTACCTTCCGATTCGTCATTAGGTCGATTTTTCCATCCTATCCTACAGATCGACGGGAGCGCATCGCGAATGGGCCGCAAAGGGTTACACTGCGTGCATGAAAAGCGGTAACGATCAGGCCCACGCAGCTCGCCAGGTCCTGGCGGGCAACTTCAATGGCGTACTCTCGACCCATTCCCTGGAGCAGGCAGGCTACGCCTTCGGATCGGTCGTGCCCTGTGTGCTCAACCAGGACGGTCCGCCGCTACCGTTGCTCGGCCAGCTGTCGCAGCATACCGAGAATCTCCATGACGCAGCGGCACGTTGGACGCTAGACCAGGTGTTCTTTCTGAACCAGCCAACTCGGAGGAGCGGACGATGACTGTTTCACCCATTGCAGTGGTCACAGGCGCCTATCGCGGCCTGGGACTCGAGACTTGCCGCCAGCTCGCTGAGCGCGGTTACCTTGTTGTGCTCACAGCCCGCCGCGAGGCAGAGGGTCAAGCGGCTGCGTCCCGGCTTGCCGATCGCGGACTCGATGTCAGATTCCGCGTGCTGGACGTCACCGATGCGGCATCCGTTCAGCGGCTACGCGATGGGCTGAAGGACGAGCTCAGCCGGATCGACTGTTTGGTGAACAACGCCGGGATCTTTCCCGACCCCGCGCCTGGGAGCGAGGCATCCAGCATCTTCCGGGCCGATCTCGACATTATTCGGCGGGGACTGGAGACCAACACGCTGGGGGCGCTCCGCGTGTGCCAGGCGCTGATCCCGCTGATGGAAGGCAAGGGGCGGGTTGTGAACGTCTCCTCTGGTATGGGGCAGCTCAGCGAGATGAACGGCTGCTGTCCCGGCTATCGCCTCTCCAAGACGGCGCTCAATGCGGTTACCAGAATTCTTTCCGACGAGCTTATCGGCACCGGCGTCAAGGTCAATGCCGTCTGTCCAGGCTGGGTCCGTACCGATATGGGCGGTTCGGATGCGACACTTTCAGTGGAGGAAGGCGCACGGGGCATCGTCTGGGCGGCGACCCTTCCTGACGATGGTCCCAGCGGCGGCTTCTTCCGCCATGGGGAGCTGATTGCGTGGTAGGTGGAGGGGGCACACGGCGTCCATGATTCGACAGAGGCAAATCAGGATTTCACACGGCGCCACGGAGATCACAAGTGAGACCCTGATTTTGTGACCTTGATCTCGTTGCGCACCGGAACTGCGCCGAGAGCCGGCGAGCCCCGAACCGCGCGGTGAGGCAACCCGCCCGCGATCCTCCGCTGGGATCGCGATCACTCCTGCAATTCCGCGACAGTTTACGGCGTTGATTCACATGCAATGAGTTTCGAAGAAGCAAACGGGTACACTGATCGCTCGTTTCTTCGCCGGAAAAGTCAAAAGGAAAGACCCCTCGGGCTCCACGGAACTCGCAGCTATAGCCGTCGTGACGGCCGGCGTACTCATCTGGGGCGAAGCGATCTAGCCGATTCGTCTGAATAGAACCTCGAAGGGCCACCTACAAGGCGGCCTTTTTCGTAATTCCCCCCCTTCGCGAGCAATATCTTAAACGACGGGCGGGCGCAGGCGGCGTAGCCGCAGAGGCCCCGGTAGGTGCTTTCACCGTCATCTCGATAGCGGTACGGATGTTGTGCATGCAACCACAACAGGCTAACATCCGAAATACATTAGGGAATTCAAGGGAAGGTCACCAGGCATGCTACCCGCCGCAACTCACCACGGCGACGTTCATGTTCCCGCGGACACCGCCAAGATCTTTGGCACATCCAAACCGCTCGGAGAGATGCGCGACTTCAAGCGCAGTCATATAGCCCTTTACAGCCGCAAGGAAGCAACGGCTCGCGTTGCCCCAGTTCCCGCGTATCCGCTAAGCCTATCCGCCGCCGGTATCCGCGAGCACAACGGCTATTGCACCCTGCGGAATATTTTGCCGCGCATCATC
>JAJDOL010000366.1 GCA_022340195.1 Chromatiaceae bacterium | reverse complement strand
CCGGAGAGAAAGACCAGCTCGCCCGCCGCCAGCTCCAGGTCGACGGGCCCGAGGAACTTGGGCCGGACGCCCGAAAGACGCAAACCGGCCACTAGGATCCCCGGCGCCGGTAGATCAGGTCGCGAACCTGGTGCCCGAGGCGCACGCCGCGCTGCTCGAATCTGGTTTGAGGCCGCTCTTGCGGAAGCGAGGCGAATGCACGGGGAGAGGCCGTGTTCTCGAACAGGTCACCGGCGCATGTGAGCAGCTCCAGTATCTGCCTCGCGTACGGCTCCCAATCCGTGGCAATATGCAAAAGGCCGCCGGGCCGGATAACCCGCGCCAGCAGGCGCACGAGCTCGGGCTTGAAGATGCGCCTTTTGTGGTGCCGCTGCTTGGGCCAGGGGTCTGGAAACAAAAGATAGACGCCCGCCAAGCTGGCGCGCGCGAGGCCCAGCGCCAGGATTTCGACCGCGTCGTGGCAACAAACCTTGGCGTTTTCGAGTCCGCGCCTTTCGATTTCAAGCAGCAGGTGCCCCACGCCCGGGCGGTGAACCTCGATACCGAGATAGTTTCTTCGGGGGTTACAGGACGCCAGCTCGGCCAGGACATCGCCGTTTCCGAAGCCGATCTCCAGGTAGACGGGATTCGGATTCCCGAATAGGACCGAGAGGTCGAGGGGCACGCCCGGATTCCAATCGACTCCAAAACGGGGCCATAACACCTCGATGGCGCGCGCTTGCGCCCGAGTGATTCGGCCCTCGCGCAGGACGAAGCTTCGGATGGGGCGACGGGAGCAGTCAGGCTCCTTCATGGCGCCCCCGGGGACCAGAATCTGCACGGGCGCCGCATACTCGCCATCGGCGTCCCTGGTACGGCGCCGCATCAAAGGAACGAACCCACTCGAGTCGCCCAGCGGCGCACCGCACCAAAATTAGAAAAACATCCCCTCGAGTGGAGACGAGGCGGAGGCGAAACGTTTCGCGGGCATACGACCGGCAAGATAGGCTTCGCGCCCCGCCTCGATGGCCTTGCGCATGGCGCTCGCCATGAGCACCGGGTCCTTGGCGGCGGCGATGGCCGTGTTCATGAGCACTCCGTCGCAGCCCAGCTCCATGGCCACCGCAGCGTCCGAGGCCGTCCCCACACCCGCGTCCACCAGGATGGGCACCCGGGCGTTCTCCACGATCGTCAGGATGTTGAGTCGGTTGCGGATACCGAGTCCGGAGCCGATGGGCGCGGCCAGCGGCATCACCGCCACGCATCCCAGCTCTTCCAGGCGTTTTGCCATGATAGGATCATCGTTGGTATAGACCATGACGTCGAAGCCATCCTTGATCAGTACCTCCGCCGCCTCGAGGGTGGCCACCATATCCGGGAATAGGGTCTTTTCGTCTCCCAGTACCTCGAGTTTGCACAGGTTCTGCCCGTCCAATAGCTCCCGTGCCAGACGGCAGGTACGAATCGCCGTCTTGGCATCGTAACAACCTGCGGTGTTCGGCAGGATGGTATAGCGCTCCGGCGGCAGCACTTGAAGGATGTTTGGCTCGCCGGGGGTTTGACCGATGTTCGTTCGGCGAACGGCGACGGTGACGATCTCGGCGCCACTGGCCTCGATAGCGCGACGGGTCTCGTCCATGTCCTTGTACTTACCGGTTCCGACCAAGAGGCGCGAGCTGTAGGTCTCGCCGGCAACAGTGAAGCTGTCGGATGCGGCGGTCTGAGTAGGCATAATTCGATTGCATTCGAGTTTGAAAGTGAAAGGATAAACCAATTATCTCTCACGGACATTCCCAAGGAGCGGCTGTGATGGTCAGCCGAGGGTTGGCCGCCCACGCAAGGCGTCGTCGAATGGTTCCCGATAGGTGAAACATCGAGCCAAGACCTTATCGGATCCCCTCAAGACGCCCGCGCGCGGGTTATGGCCTCGTAGGCCTGACGGATCTCGCGGGTTTTCTCGGTAGCGAGCTTCATCATCTCTTCGGGGAGCCCTTTGGAGACGAGCTTGTCCGGGTGATGCTGGCTGAGCAGGCGCCGGAAGGCACGCTTGACCTCGGCGTCGGTCGAGGTGTGCTCGACTCCCAGGACCGCGTAGGCTTGATCCAGGGTCGGCCCCTTGGCAACAGGCCGCTGAGTCGTCCGCCACCTCTCCCCGGCTGAACCCGGGGCAAACTGACGCTGCAAACGCACCAGTTGTTCCAGCTGCCGACAGAGAACCTCGGAAATCCCCAAGCGACTGCAGATGTGCAGCAATAACCGTTTCTCGTACGGCCCCGGCAGCCCGTCCGCGTAAGCGGCCTGGATCTGGATCTCGAGGAACATCTGCACCAGCGTGCGGCGGCGGTGGCACTCGCGCCGGAGTTGCCCCAACACATCATCGAGGGGAAATCCTTCCGCCTTACCCTGTTTGAAGAGCTCGATGGCAGCGCGGCGTTTTTCCGGCGACAGCTCCATCCGTGCCATCACGGCCTCTGCGAGGGCGATCTCCCGTTCCGAAACCCGACCATCCGCTTTGGCCACATGTCCCATTACCGAGAAGGTGGCGGTGAAGAACGCGGCCTGAACCCTTTCGCGTTCTCCCGTGTTCAGTTGCTCTGCGCCGTCCTGCTGGGCGATTCCCCGATCCAGACCATGGCCGAGCACGCTGCCGAGAAGAGCTCCCAGGGGCCCACCGACCATGAATCCGAAGGCGCCTCCGACCAGCTTGCCCCACCATGCCATGCGCCAGCTCCTCTACTTGCCCTTGAGGTATTGTTCGTCGCTAAAAGAGTAAACCCAGTGGGGACGAAAGACTACGAGAACGACCAGGACCCAACCGTTCAAGAAGGCCTCGGGTAGGAACATCAGGGGGAAAAGAGCCAGAACCGTCCTGTCCAGATCGACGAAGCTGTAGGCTCCGCTCAATACCAGCATCCAGGTCACCAGATAGCCACAAACGACACCGACCAATCCTGCGGTCAGAAAGCCGTTGACCAATACATAGACGAAGAATTGCTTGGGCAAATACCAACGGATGAGGATAAGCATTATGTGGGACAGGGTAATTGGAACCACACCGGCGACCATGGCGTTGGCCACGAAACCGTCCAAGCCCGCGCTCGTGTTGATGCAGACACCGGCCAACGCGATCGATGCGGCGATGACCGCCAAAGACCAACCGAACATCAGGGTGACGGCCGTCAACCCCAGCAAATGATAGGACAGTCCCGGCTTGAGGTTGGCTTGCATGTGCCACAGAAGCAGCAATGCCACTGTCGTGCCCAGAAACACGTGCAGCTGCTCGGCATCGCGAAACCTTTTCCAGGGCGCCATCCGCAGCGCGGCGATCAGGCTGATCCCGAAGAGCATGCCTACCAACCAGTTGAGGAACGAGGGGAAGAGCGTACTGTCGACTGTCATGATTCGGGAAGCGGGCGGGGGACCATGTCGAGAGGCGGCGAAGTCTGCGACAATATCAATTTAGGCCTGGTTTCTACGGATGAGTATATCGAACCCTACGAGCGAGGGATTTTGAAGCGATTGCCGGAAAATGATATACGAGGATGCGCCGTATTTTCGCTCGTATTCGAGGCGTGCCAGACGGCACATAGCAGGCTTTGCAGCGGTTGGCACAACGCGGAAGATGGACGAAAAAACAAGCAAGCTGGTATGTCATTTGACAGAAATCGGCTTAGGCAACACGTTTGTCCGCGAATTTTCCGGCTGGTCTATCGATGAGTGAAATTCGTCGCCCCCTTTCGAGCACCGGATAGGAGAAGGCTCCATGCAACAGAGACGACTCGGTCACACGGATCTGCAAGTCAGCGCCTTGTGTCTAGGCACCATGACCTTCGGTGAGCAGAACAATGAGCGCCAAGCTCACGCCCAGCTCGATCGGGCACGGGAGGCCGGGGTCAACTTCATCGACACTGCCGAGATGTACCCGGTTCCGCCCCGCCCCGAAACTCAGGGCCGTACGGAGGAGTACATCGGTAGCTGGCTGGCCGCGCGCGGTGGCCGCGACCGCGTCATCCTGGCTACAAAGGTCGCGGGTCCCGCCGATTGGATCGCCTACCTGCGTGGAGGCAAGGCACGCCTTGATCGGGCAAACATCGAGGCGGCTGTCGAGTCGAGTCTGAGGCGTCTACGCACCGATTATATCGATCTCTATCAGCTACATTGGCCGGATCGGCAGACCAATTACTTCGGTCAACTCGGCTACAAACACCCCGCGGAAGACAAGAGCGTTCCCCTACTGGAAACCCTCCAGGTCCTCGGCGATCTGGTCACTGAGGGCAAGCTTCGCCATATCGGCCTTTCCAACGAGACCCCTTGGGGGACCATGCGCATGCTGCAACTTGCCGAAGCGCATGGGTTGCCGCGACCTGTGAGTATTCAGAATCCCTACAATCTGCTCAACCGTACCTTCGAGATCGGGTTGGCGGAGATTGCAATCCGTGAGCGATGCGGGCTGCTGGCCTACTCGCCCATGGCATTCGGCGTCTTGTCCGGCAAGTACCTGAATGGTGCCCGCCCTGCCGGTGCACGCCTAACCCTGTTCGAGCGCTTCGACCGCTACTCTAACCCTCAGGCAGGTCGAGCCACCGAGGACTACGTCGCCCTGGCGCGCCGGTACGGCATGGATCCGGGCCAAATGGCCTTGGCCTGGGTGACCAGCCGACCTTTCGTGACCTCCAACATCATCGGCGCCACGAGCATGGAGCAGCTCGAAGCCAACCTCGGCAGCGCAAGCATCGAGCTGCCGGGCGCGGTGATCGAGGAAATCGACGCCATCCACACCCGCCAGCCGAATCCGAGTCCTTAACCGCTTTCGGCGTACCGAATTCCCTTTCCAGCACATATTACCTATGTCCGTTCACATCAATGTCTTCATATACCTGATCAGCTACTCGATCGGCGCCTGGATGGCGTTCAAAATCTTCGACTTCAGGAAAAAAGGAAAGAAAGCAGAGCAGAAGGATGATCGGTTGCTGTGGCCGCTACTTTTGGTCTTCGCCCTGGGGGGAGGCAGCCTTTTAGCCTACATGCTCAAGTCCTGGTTGGGCACATGATGAATGCGAAGCACAAATTCTTGTGTCATTGCTCGGTAACCGCTTTGCCGTGGGCTCAGCGGCAATCGGCCTTGACCACCTTATGCGCGCTTTCGAGCTTCGTCGCACGCTCAGCGTCCTCTAAATAGACCCTGTTTCCCTGATCGTCCACGTGGAACACGGGCCCGCCCATTTCCAGAACACGCAGCTGGGTTTGGGCGTTGTGGCAGCGTCGCTTGCGCGCCTCCTCTTTTTCGTCGGAAGCCTGTCTCTGTCTTCCGGGTACCTTGTCCGGCTGTACCGCCGGCTCGCCATCGCGCAAGGCATCCAACCGACTTCGAGATTGCAGCACCGCCGAATCCGATGGTGATGGGGGGGGCTTGATGGTTTCGGCGTTCTGCTCCTGGGGTGGCGAGTCGCCGTAATGAACCTTGCCTTCGCCGTCGACCCATTTGAAAATCTCGGCTACGACACCGAATGGTATCCACAAAGCCAACGCCAGAGCGATCAGCGCCGACCTGCTCGGTACGGGGTACCGAATACCGGAATCGACAGTGTCGTCAAACCGATAATCGCGCCTGTTTCTCTCCACGGGAATCCTCGCTCTCCAACGGGTGGATGCCAAGCAGGTGAATTCGGCGACTGTCTGCCCGCATAACGGTGAAGCGGAATCGGGAGACTTGGATGCGTTCTCCGCGTTTTGGGAGGCGGCCGAACGCATTTACTACCAGCCCGCCGATGGTATCGAACTCGTCGTCGGGGAAATCGCTGCCGAAGTAGTCGTTGAACTCCTCGATGGTCGTTCGAGCCTTTGCCGTGTACTCGCGCGAGCTGCGCTTGAAGATTGGCGAGCCCTCCTCGAAGTCGTGCTCATCCTCGATCTCGCCGACGATCTGCTCCAGAACGTCCTCGATGGTCACTACGCCGGCCGCATTGCCGTACTCGTCCACGACAATGGCCATGTGATTGCGGCTGGTGCGAAACTCCTTGAGCAGAACATTGAGGCGCTTGCTCTCGGGAACGAACACAGCCGCGCGCAGCAGATCGCGGATGTTGAAGGCGCGCCGGTTTTTATTGCGCACACAGAGGGGCAGCATATCCTTGGCAAGCAGAATACCAACCACATCCGCTTTGTCATCGCCGATGACGGGGAACCTCGAATGGGCGGACTCGACGGCAACCCTGAGTATTTCCTCGAGGGGATCGTCGCGACGCACACAGACCACATCCACTCGCGGAATCATGATGTCGCGCACGCGCAGATCGGCGACCTGCAGCACGCCTTCCATCATGCTCAGTGCCTCGGCGTCGAACAGGGCACGGCTCCGGGCATCCTTCAACAATTCGACAAGCTGCTCCCTGTTCTGCGGCTCGGCGCCGATGAGCCGACCGACCTTCGTCAGCCACTCCCTTGCATGCGACCCGAGTCTCTCCCGAACGCTCGTCATCTGGTCCTACTATTCCTCATAGGGTGCGGGGAATCCTAACCCGCATAGTATGTCCCTTTCCAGCCTCTCCATCTCACTCGCCTCGATTGTATTCTGGTGGTCGAAACCCAGTAGGTGCAGCACACCGTGCACCGATAAATGGGCCCAATGGGCCTCGAGAGTCTTCCCTTGCTCGCGAGCCTCCCGACCCACGAGCGGAGCACAGATCGCAAGGTCCCCGATCAGGTCGCAATCCGCGAGGCCCGGCAAGGGCTCGAAAGGGAAGGACAGTACGTTTGTCGCGCCACCCCGGCCGCGGAAACGCCGATTGAGATCAGCGCCTTCGCTCTCGTCCACTAGTCGGATGCCGAGCTGTGCCCTTGCGCGCCGTCCCGCCAGCGCCGCTTCTGCCCAACAGCAGAACTGCTCGTACTGCGGCAGATCGGTCGCTGTCGAGGCGTTCTGTAGATCCAGTTCTAACTGCATGTCTCCTTTAACTTATCCCAACTCAAGTGTGTATTCTGGATCGTGAGCTAACCTGCGTGGTCAGAGTCAGTCGCCTGCTTGCGATCAAAGACCTCGTAGGCCCCGACGATGCGCTGAACCAGGGCATGGCGCACCACATCCTGAGCGTTGAAGAAGGTGAAGCTGATGCCTTCCACCTGGCGCAGAATCTCGATGGCTTGGCGCAAACCCGACGCTTGCCCACGTGGCAGATCGACCTGTGTAACGTCACCTGTGATTACAGCGGTTGAGCCAAAGCCGATGCGAGTGAGGAACATTTTCATCTGCTCGGGCGTCGTGTTTTGGGCCTCGTCCAGAATGATGAAGGCGTCGTTCAGAGTACGTCCGCGCATGTAAGCGAGCGGAGCTACCTCGATGACGTTACGCTCTATGAGCTTGTTCACCTTCTCGAATCCGAGCATCTCGTACAGGGCATCGTAGAGTGGTCTCAGATAGGGATCGATCTTCTGGGCTAGATCGCCGGGCAGAAAGCCGAGCCGCTCCCCCGCCTCGACAGCGGGACGCACCAGAACCAGGCGCCTCACCCTCTCGGATTCCAGGGATTCCACAGCGCATGCCACGGCCAGGTACGTTTTTCCGGTCCCGGCGGGACCAACACCGAAATTGATGTCCTGGCGGAGGATGGCGTGTAGGTATTCCTGTTGATTGGGTCCGCGCGCGCGTACGACGGCGCGCTTTGTTTTGATAACGAGGTCGGGCAGTCGGTCCTGCGGGTCGTTCAGCAGCGCATCCACGCCCGACTCCTGCAGGTGCAGATGCACTTTCGCCGGGGTCAGGGTTTCGTCCGCGCTCGACCGGTAGAGACCGCGCAGAACCTGAGCCGCGGCAGCCACAGAACGGCGCTCGCCGATAAGGCGAAAGATGGAACCGCGGTTGTTGATCTCGATGCCGAGCCGGCGCTCGATCTGACGCAGGTGCTGATCGAGCTGACCGCAGAGATTGGCCAGACGCTCATTGTCTTCAGGCAGCTCGAGATCAACGGTTTCCAGACGATTGGGCACAACGAAATGGTTCGAGCGGGACTTCGCTTCAGAGCACTCTATGCTCTTCTGCCTCAACTGCACACAGAAAATGGTGGAGCGAATCCAGTGAGCTCACTGTCGGTCACGATTGTAGGGATCAAGGCGGGGCGTGAGGTGCATGCCCCGGGAGGTCAGCTCACCCCGTAGTGAATTTGGCAAGGCCCGGGTAACGATGAGATCCGCGAAATCTCCGATCAGGTTCTGAGGGCCGGCAAAGTTGACCATCCGGTTGTTCGCGGTTCGGCCCGCGAGCTCCGACGTATTCCTGCGCGACGACCCCTCTACTAATACCTGTTGAGCGGTGCCTACCATGCGACGGCTTTTGACTTGGGCATGATGGTGAAGGCGCTCCTGCAGGCGCGATAGGCGCGACTGCTTGACCTCGTGGGGCACCTTATCGGGGTAATCCGCCGCCGGCGTACCTGGACGCCGACTGTAGATGAAGCTGAAGCTGGAGTCGAATTCTATCTCATCCACCAGCGACAAGGTGGCAGCAAAGTCTTCCTCCGTCTCGCCTGGAAAGCCGAC
>JAJDOL010000365.1 GCA_022340195.1 Chromatiaceae bacterium | reverse complement strand
TGCTCCTAGTACGAGAGGACCGGAGTGGACGTACCTCTGGTGTTCCGGTTGTCACGCCAGTGGCACTGCCGGGTAGCTACGTACGGACGGGATAACCGCTGAAAGCATCTAAGCGGGAAGCCCCTCCCAAGATAAGGTCTCGCTGGACCCTAGAGGTCCCTGAAGGTCCGTCGAAGACGACGACGTTGATAGGCGGGGTGTGGAAGCGCGGCAACGTGTGAAGCTAACCCGTACTAATTGACCGTGCGGCTTGACCATATAACACCCAAGATCTTTGGGTGCTGAGGCGGAACGTATCCGCGCAGCCGAAGCGATCTAACCGAACAGGAGAATAGGGTTGAAACGCCTGATCGATTCTGCTGAAGCAGGTGGAACGGAAACCGAATATCGACCCTCTTTCCGATCGAATTCCTGGCGGCAACAGAGCACTGGAACCACCTGATCCCATCCCGAACTCAGAAGTGAAACGGTGTATCGCCGATGATAGTGTGGGGCTTCCCCATGCGAAAGTAGGTCACCGCCAGGGCCTTATTCCGAACCCCTTGGCTCGACGGGCCAAGGGGTTTTTTTCTTTTGGGTGCGTGTGTACTGATGCCGGTGCAAGCAAAAAAAATATCTGATGCCGGACCTTGTCAGCTGTTTTGGTTTACCACCTCGAAAGGAACGCAGTCCGGTGGGCCCTCGGCGTGAAGCCATTGCGGTTGCGATGCAAATACCGGGTAGGCCGGCACGCCGATAAGGGCGCTGGAAACGGTGCCGAAACCATTTGTAAGCTCCAGGTTCATGGCTTCGGTTGGACCCGCCTCCTCAGAGTAGGCGCGGGTCGCGAGCAGGTCTTTCCATTCCTCCCAGCGGCCCTGTTCCGGCTTTGGGATTGCAGCGGCCCGGAAACGCTCCAAATGAGTCCGGATGCGCGGGTATCCGAGATCGTCCAGCTCGGTGGCGCTCAGCATGTGCAGGCCGGGGGGTATCGCGTGAACCCTAATCTCCCCATCGCCCCCATGTCGAACCCAAAAGGCGTCTTGGGCGTCCGCTATCACGAGGTTGAATGCGCGGTAGGCGTCCGGATTAAGATCGGCCAGGGCTCCGGCGGCCTTTTCGGCTTCCGTGTGCTCCAGTGCCTCTAGTACCAACTCGCCGCGGCTTCTTTTTCCGGGAGCCGGACCCAAGGAGTCTTCCCGGTTCATGACTGCAGCAACCAACCCGTGCTCGTTCATGCCAAGCCAGCTCCCGCCGCCCGTGCGATCGAGGCCGGCCACGACCTCAGGCCGGTCCGGCCAGTGGCGCGCCGGGGGCATGGATTTACGGCGGCGCATCTCGTCGCGGTTCGCAGCCAACAAGAGGGGCCAAGCGTTGCCGGGTCGCCGAAGAATCACCAGGGTACACATTTGCGAGGTGACTCGAAAATAAAAAGATCAACCATTCATGCGTCCGCCCGCATCAGGACGCAACGGACCCCATTCCCTTGTCTTCAGGGGTTACGACCAGAACGACGCCGTCGACGCCCGTTACCCGCACCTTTGTACCTTCGGCACAATCCCGTCCTCCGATTTTCCAGGTCGTATCGTCCACTCGCAGCTTTCCGACGCCATTCACTATGGGTTGGTCCAGCGTGAACATGCGTCCGATGTATTGGTGCCCACGCTTGTTGAGGTTGGGCTCATCGGTCGCGATCGGGTTTCGTTTGAGGTAGCGCCGACCGAGGACCAGGCTGGACACGCTGAGGACGGCAAACAGCACGAGCTGGACCTGCCAGCCGAGGCCCGGAAATACCGCCAGTGCGAGTCCGACCATCCCAGCCGCCGCCGCTAGCCACATGAAGAAGGCAGCAGGCGAAAGGGCTTCGAAGATGATCAGCGCGATGGCAATCAGGAACCAGTGCCAGGGTCCAAGCTCGGTGATCATGCCCAAGTTCACGTCTGCATATCCGTTGCCCGCTCCTTTTCGCTGGGGCGTTGAAAGCTCTCGCGGGCGATTTCCGCGATGCCGGCGAGTGAGCCGATCAGGCTCGACGCCTCAAGTGGCAACAAGATGACCTTCTGGTTCTCGGCAGTGCCAATCTGTTGCAGGGCTTGTGTGTATTTTTGGGCGACGAAATAGTTGATGGCGTTGATGTCCCCCTCGGCGATCGCCCCCGATACCATCACGGTCGCCTTGGCCTCTGCTTCGGCCAAGCGCTCACGGGCCTCCGCCTCGCGGAAGGCCGCCTCGCGCTCGCCTTCGGCCTCCAGGATTGCCGCTTGCTTCTGACCCTCGGCCTGCAGAATCGCCGCTTGGCGCAGGCCCTCGGCCTCCAGGATAGATGCCCGCTTGTCGCGCTCGGCCTTCATCTGGCGGGCCATTGCATCGACGAGGTCGCGAGGCGGTGAGATGTCTTTGATTTCGATGCGAGTTACTTTGACACCCCAGGGCGTTGTCGCGTCGTCAACTACCGTCAGCAACTGGGCATTGATTTTATCGCGTTGGGACAGCAGCTCGTCGAGGTCCATAGAGCCCATAACGGTGCGGATGTTCGTCATGGTGAGATTGAGGATGGCGTACTCTAGGCCGGTGACCTCGTATGCTGCCTTGGCCGCGTCCAGTATCTGAAAGAAGACAACCCCGTCCACGGTTACCATGGCGTTGTCCTTGGTGATGACTTCCTGAGAGGGTACATCGAGCACCTGTTCCATCATGTTCAGCTTCCGCCCCACACGATCGATGAAAGGAACGATCGCGTGCAGACCAGGGGTAAGGGTGCGCGTGTAGCGCCCCATTCGCTCCACCGTATACTCCGAGCCCTGGGAAACCTGTTTGACGCCCAGGGCGACGACAACGACAGCGAGTACGACAATGCCTATGACAACGCCTTCTTGCATGAAGAGCTCCATAATGATCGATACCCAAGGTGGCAATGACGCTAGTATAGCTGCTCGGCGACGTTCGGCCCCTGAATCGGATTTAGCTCCATGCCCATGAGTCAGGTCATTAGAAAACCACCCAAATCGTTGCTGCGCCAAGTGGGAAAGGCAATTGCCGAATTCGACATGATCCGCGACGGCGACCGTATCCTGCTCGGCGTCTCGGGCGGTAAGGACTCGCTGTCGCTACTTGTCATCCTACGCCACCTTCGCAGCTACGCCCCAGTACGCTTCGAGCTTGGCGTCCTCACCGTCGATCCCGAGGTGCCTGGTTTCGAGCCGGGTCCACTCAGGGATTATTACGATAAGCTCGACGTGCCCTGGTTCTACGAGCGTCAACCCATTATGGAACAGGCCAAGGAATGCATGGATGGAGACTCCTTTTGTGCGTTCTGCGCGCGAATGAAGCGAGGGATCATGTACGGCACCTGCCGGCGTGAGGGCTACGGCGTACTGGCTCTAGCCCAACACCTGGACGATCTGGCCGAGAGCTTGCTGATGTCGGTATTCCACGGTGGGCAGCTCCGGACTATGAAGGCGCGTTATGTCAACGACAAGGGAGACATCCGCATCATCCGCCCCCTGGTGCTCTGCCGCGAGCGTCAAACCGCAGACTTTGCGCGCAAGGAAGGCTTACCTGTTGTCCGCGACAGCTGTCCCGCCTGTTTCTCCGCACCCACCCGGCGCGAGCATATGAAATCGCTTCTGGCCCGAGAGGAAGCGGAGTACCCCAACTTGTTTGCGAATATGCTGCACGCCATGCGCCCTTTGCTGACCGAAGGGGAAGCGCGGGGTCTTTGATGGAAGGTGCAGAGGACCCGGTGGTGTTATGGGGGGGCGGCTCATGAAAACCGGCGAGTGCCTGCCGAGATGACATGACGCCATTTCGCGCGAGTCCGCCTTCCCGACTCGATCTACCGGAGTGCCTGAATGTCAAACACGACACCGTCGCTGTACGCCATGCTGGGAGCCCTCGTCGCCGCACCGTCCGTCAGCAGCGTGAATCCCGCGCTGGATCAGAGCAATCGAGCCGTGATTGATTTACTTGAGGACTGGCTCAACGCGGCTGGTTTTTGCACCGAGCTCCTCGATGTGCCCGGCCGTCCAGGCAAGTTCAATTTGGTTGCGACCCTGGGGGCGGGACCAGGGGGACTGGTGCTCGCGGGGCATACAGACACCGTCCCCTGCAACGAGGAGCGTTGGACCCACAATCCCTTCTGCCTCACGCCGAAGAACGGACGGATCTACGGACTCGGCACCAGCGACATGAAGTCATTTCTCGGCATTGCCATCGAGGCGGCGCGGGGACTTGTGGCCAATGACCTGAGACGGCCCCTGGCAATACTTGCCACGGCGGACGAGGAGTCCTCAATGAGCGGTGCTCGGGCTCTGGCCCAGGCCGGCCGTCCCTTTGGCCGCTACGCGGTAATCGGCGAGCCGACGGGACTCAAGCCGGTTCGCTTGCACAAGGGGGTGATGGCGGAGGCGATACGTCTGACAGGTCAAACCGGCCATGCGAGTGATCCAAGCTTCGGCCGCAATGCCCTCGATGGAATGCAGGAAATCATGGGAGACATCATTGCCTGGCGAGAGGAGCTGCAGCGGCGCTACCGCCATCCCGCGTTTTCGCTGCCGGGCCCAACGCTCAATCTGGGATACATCCACGGCGGCGATAATCCGAATCGCATCTGCGGCGATTGCGAGCTGCACCTGGATCTGCGCTTGCTGCCTGGTATGAGCGCCGATAACGTGCGCTCCGAGCTTTCGAGCCGGGTCGCCGCCGTCGCCGATCGCCGGGGGCTCGGGTGGGAGGTGGAGCCCTTGTTTGCAAGCATCCCGCCGGCGGAGACACCTGCTACATCGGCCATCGTCCAGACGGGAGAGGCACTGACAGGTTACAAGGCGGAGGCCGTGTGTTTCGGAACAGAAGCTCCCTTCTTTGGCCAATTGGGCATGGAGACCCTGATCCTGGGACCAGGTGATCTGGCCCAGGCCCACCAGCCGGACGAGTATCTGGAGGAAAACCGTATCCCGCCAACCCTGGATCTATTGCGCGGGCTGATACGGCACTTTTGTCGATAAGGATACCCAGCTTTCGCCTTCCTTCCAATCCCGGCCTTCCGTTCCGCTACGGAGGACGAGCTTGCGGACTTCGTCTCCGTGGTGTTGGCGGACACCGAGGATACTTGGCATGCCCTTTTTAAGCAGCTCGACGTCCGCTACCAAGAGCCAACGCTTGTGCTGTTCTCGGGCACAGTCAGCTCCGCGTGCGGCTTTGCAAAGGCAGCCATGGGGCCTTTCTACTGTCCGGCCGATCGCAAGGTCTACATTGATCTTTCCTTCTATGACGACCTGCGTTCCCAACATGGGGCACCGGGGGACTTTGCCCAGGTCTACGTCATTGCGCACGAAGTGGGTCACCACGTACAGAATCTGCTTGGGATTTCGGACAGGGTCCAGTCCGCCAGACAGCGGATGAGCGAGGCTCAGGGCAACCAACTCTCGGTGCGTCTCGAGCTCCAGGCAGATTGCCTTTCGGGTGACTGGGCCATTCGCGCGGACCGTGCCCGCAGCATTCTGGAGGTGGGCGACCTGGAGGAGGCCCTTCGGGCGGCCGCCGCGATCGGAGATGACCGGCTACAGAAGCAGGCCCGTGGCTACGTCACACCGGATAGCTTCACCCATGGCAGCTCTGAGCAGCGAGTGCGCTGGTTCCGTCGCGGACTAGAAATGGGCAAGCTGGCGGCCTGCGATACCTTTTCCAAAGAACGGCTTTGAGCGTTCAGCCTAGTCCCCCGGCCTCATCAGTCTTCGTACTCACTCGCGCGCCGTGCGTCGCCGCGAACCCTGTGGGCGGGGTAGCGTTGCTCGTTTATGGCGATCTTGGCCTCAACCGCGTCGAGCAGGTCCAGGTTCAAGCGCTCGGACAGGCGAATCAGATAAATAAGGATGTCAGCCATTTCGAAGGCTACTTCCTTTTTTTTCTCCGGCGCGAGCGACGCGCTTTGCTCTTCGCTCAGCCACTGGAAGTGCTCGAGCAACTCGCCGCATTCTCCTGCCAGGGCCATCGCGAGGTTTTTTGGCGAATGAAACTGCTCCCAATCGCGTTCCCGCGCGAACCGTAGGAGGCGTTGGTTCAACCTTTCCAGGCGGTCTTTGGGCATATTCTCAGATACGTCGCTTCCCGATTAGACGAACGGAGATCTTAACCTAAGCCTCGCTCGCCGGTTTAGTCCGTTCAACCTGCGTCGCGTCCGAGCCTTACGCCGGGCCTTGGCATAAGCGGGACCAAGACTCCAACCCGGGCATTCCTGACCGCAGCAACGTCAAGTTACCGATTGCCTGCTCCAGGAGTTCAAGCACGCGACAAAATCGCACGACCGAATATGCCGAACCTGCGCCTAAAAGTGCTGGCAGTGGCACATCTATCCCGGGCACCAAGAAGTTCACCCATTCAACAATAACGCCGATTCCCAGGCATCGAGAAACAGGTCGCCGAAAGCACGATTGGACTCACTAAAATCGGTTCGTATTGCTGCGCATTGTGATTCGTCGAGAAGCCTTGATCTCGACGTAACCGTTCAGCCACTCCCTATATTTTACCTCTGAAAGTCAGGTGGATTTTAGATAAAGCTAAGCCTATATGCGAAGATTGGCTTCCATCAGACTAGGTTTTGACGCAGGGCGAATTCTGCGGCGGGTATGCATCTCGACGACCACGATCTCAAGCAGCTTGACGAAGAGTACCTGCTTTCGCTTTCGCCGGTGCAACTGCAGACGCTGTCGACGAAGTTGCTGGCGGATTTGAAGGAAGCGCATGACCGCTTGAACCGGAATCCGTCGAACAGCTCCCGTCCGCCGAGTACCCGAGCCCCGTGGGAGAAACCCGAAGAGACATCGCAAGACGGCGGTGAAGACGACGATGGGCGGCAGGATGCGGCATCGGATGGCGCTGTCGATCGGAAGAGCAATGGTGAGGCTGAGAAAGGGAAACAGGACAAAGAACAGCCGGACGCCAAGAACAGGGATCGTCGTAATACGAGCCAAGGCCGGCCGGGAAGGCGCGAAGGTGCACCGGGATACGGCCGCACGCAGCAACTACCGATCGACGAGGAGCACGTTCATCGAGCCGAGACCTGTACCGCCTGCTCCGCGGTGTTGGACGAGGCGGGCGAGCAGCGCGCCTACACCGCCCGCTACGAGATCGACTTGGTCCAACCGGGCAACGGCGGCAACGGCCTGATGCTGGTCCAGAGCAAGCACACCTATGTGGAGCGCCAATGTCGGTGCGGGCATTGGACGCGCGAACAACCCGGGCGTTGCAGCGCGGAGGCGGGCTGGTCGGTTGCGCTGACCGAGTGGCACTTGGCCGGCCCCTTGCTGGTCACCTTTATCTGCGCCTTGGCGTTGCGTCAGCGCCTGTCGCGGGCGCTCATCCAGGAATTTCTCCGCGACTGGCTGGGTCTACAGCTCGGCGTCGCGACGATCAATCAATGCATCCACGAGGCCGGGCGTGCCGTCGAGCCGGTGGTGGAGCAAGAGATCCGCAAGGCGCTGCACGAAGTCGAGGTGCTCTACGCCGAGGAGACGAGTTGGAAAGAGCACGGGCAGTTGTTGTGGCTGTGGGTCTTTACCTGCGCCACCGTCACCTTTTTCATCGTCGGTAAACGCACCCGCGAGTTGGTGCAGCGCGTGCTCGGCGAATCTTTCGGGCACTGGCTGATGAGCGACGGGTACGGGGTCTACCGCGAGTACGCCTGGCGCTTGCGCTGCCTGGCTCACATCGCGCGCTTGCGCACGCGGCTTGGACGAAAGCCTGGATCGGGACGCCCGCGTGTTCGGCGAGCATGTTCTAAACGTTCTCGAGACGGTTATGGATGCCGTTTACCGAGCCCGAGGATCTCCACCGGACATTCCGCTACGACGAACCCATGCCAGAATGCTCGCCGATCTTTTCACCGCTTGCGTCGACAATGCCGAATCCAAGCACGAGAAGACGCGTACGCTCGCGCGCGAGTTGCTCAATGACTGGGGTACCTTCTGGGTCGTGCTCGATCACCCGTAGCTGCCCAAGACCAACAACGCGGCTTATGCCGCGCGCGGCATAACCCAGATTATGCCGCGTCCGTGATTATGCCGCGTGACGTTCTGAGAGCCGCGTCGTAACACTCTCGAAGGCTTTGTCTACGCGGCATAATGCCGTCGACTCTTCGGTCTGGCAACAACGCCAGATTAGCGGAGAGATGACATGTC
>JAJDOL010000338.1 GCA_022340195.1 Chromatiaceae bacterium | reverse complement strand
GCGGACGCCCCCGAACGCCCGTGACGGCGTTGCCCTACGTGGAAAGGGCAGTCATTTAGCTGGCTAAACTCCCGCCCTTTTCACGTAGGGCGCCTTGTCACGAACGCCCAGAGTCGCCCTCGCGACGACGGCCGAATTTTTCACAAGCTCTGAGGCGATGTAATACGTCAGACTTGTGAAGCAAAAGAACTATGTTAATCTTTCGATGGTAACGAAGCGCTAACGAGATTTCCCTCATCTTGCCATGGCGGACAACGACAAGAAATCGGATTCCGTGGAGAGCGTCAGCTCCAAGGAACGGGCGGTCGACGAGAACGCTCAACTGAACGCCTACGCCATCGATCGTCTCGCGCAGGCGTTCGAGAACAGTGCGAAGCGGTGGGAGCTCATTGTTTACCCTTCGCTTTTTGCGTTCATCATCCTGGCTGCCTACGGATTCTACCTGGTATTCAGTTTGGCGAAGGACGTGCACTACTTGGCGATCAGCGTCGACTCGAATATGACTGTTTTGGCCAGCAATATGCAGTCGATTTCGGACAATGTAGGGCAAATGAGCGCCAACGTCCGGACCATGGCGGTTGGCGTCGAATCCATCTCGCGGGATGTCAGCACCCTCGAACCTATTCTGACCAGTATGGAAACCATGGACCAGGCCATTCAGTCTATGACCTTCACCACCGCAACGATGCGCGATGACATGGCGGGCATGAATCACAGCATCAGCCGTCCCATGTCCTTCATGAATCGGTTTATGCCCTGGTGAGGCGTTTCGCCTTTTCTGTCAGCTCTCCTTCAGCACTGATCATCCCTTATCCTGTGGTCGTAAGGCGTCGATGCCGCAAGGCCCTTCTTGCGGCCGGTGGGCCTTGATGTGAGCGGGACAGACCCGGCGGCGAGCGCGAGCCTTCCCCCTATGGTGCGGCTGGTCGTGGCCATCTCGTCGCGGGCACTCTTCGATCTCGCTGCATCGCACCGGGTTTTCGAAACGGAAGGAGTCGAGGCCTACTGCCGTTACCAAATGGATCACGAAGAAGACGTACTGGAGCCGGGTGTCGCCTTTCCCATGGCGAAAAAGCTGCTTGCGCTGAACGAGCGCCTCGGCGACCGAGGTCAGGTCGAGTTGATCCTGCTCTCACGCAACAGCTCGGATACGGGCTTGCGGGTCTTCAATTCCATCCGCCATTACGGTCTGGACATAGCCAGGGCTGTCTTCACCGGAGGATGTAGCCCCTACAGCTACGTCTCTGCGTTCGGGGCTCACCTATTCCTGTCCGCGGACCCGAACGACGTGCGTATGGCGCTGGATGCCGGTTGTGCCGCCGCCACCATCCTGCCGCTGGGGCGTATTTCGGGCGATGAGAAAGCGCAGCAACTGCGTATTGCTTTCGATGGGGATGCGGTGCTTTTTTCGGACGAAGCGGAACAGGTCTTCCGCAGGCACGGGCTGGACGTCTTCAATGCTACCGAGAGCGCCGCGGCGCACGAGCCGCTCCGCGGCGGACCGTTCAAGGACTTCCTGGTCGCCTTGCACGCGATCCAGGGCCTGTTTCCCGCGGAGGATTCCCCTTTACGTACCGCGCTAATCACGGCCAGAGGCGCGCCTTCTCACGAACGGGTCATCCGAACCCTACGTGCATGGGGAATACGTATCGACGAGTCCCTGTTTCTCGGTGGCCTCGACAAGGTGCCGTTTCTCAAGGCGTTCGATGCGGATTTCTTCTTTGACGACCAGCGCATGCACTGCGATTCCGCCAGCGCCCTGGTGGCGACCGGCCATGTGCCCCACGGCGTCTCGAACGAGTCCTGAATGGGTTGATCATCGGCTATTTGGAGGGGTTGGCAGATTTAAACGCACGAGATTAATAATAGCATTCCACATTTCCTGTCTCGCTAACGATGCTTGGTAAATTCATTCGGATAGAAGATCTTCGAGAGGCGACGACGCAACACCAGGAAAGCTACTGCACCTTGGCGGTGTCCCGCCCGGACAGCAGTTGGCGGATGGCGATATCGAAAGCCGACTGCCCACGTGCGCCCTGAATCAAGCGCACCTCGCCCGTCTCGTTGTTCAACAGGACACTTCCCGGGGTTCCGCTGATCCCGATGGATGCGCCCTCTTTGAGGTCCTCCGCCACCCGCTCTGCCTTGCGTCCGCTGTCGAGACATTCTTGAAACGCGTTGCCGTCCAGGCCGAGCTCCGTCACGAGAGGAGCCAGCTTGTCGATTGCAAAGCCCTTACCACCAGAGCGCGTACGGTCGTAGATGGCGTCGGTGAAGAGCCAGAATTTATCGGGGCCGCCGATTTCGGCGACACATTCCGATGCCTCGGCCTCCTTCTGGGCATTTGGATTATGAAAGCTCAGCGGGAAATGCCGGTATATCCAGTTGACCTGATCGCCATGAGTCTCCAGAAGTTTCTTCGGCGTATCGTGGAATCGCTTGCAAAAGGGACATTCGAAGTCCGAGTATTCGATGAGGGAGATCTTCGCATCCGGGTTCCCCCGAATGTGGTCGCGATCGGCCGAGGGGCGACGAACCTTCTTTGCTTTTTCTTCGGCCACACGAGCCTGTTCGGCCTTAGCCTTCGCCTGGGCAGCCTTCTGGCGATCCAAAAAGCGCTGAATACCCCGGTCGATGGCCTGGTCCAAGATCTTGCCGTCTTGCTGCAACGCCTCGAGCACGGCCGCTGTGACCTGTTCCACCAGCGCTTGGTCGGGCGGTGCTCCAGAGGTTTGCGCCCAAGTCGGGGAGATTGCGAGCAGCGCGTAGATTAGCGCGCAGGTTCGCGCGATCACCCTGCGACGCCAAAATCTTCTTGCAGGCCGGCGCAACAGAAATGAGTCACCCGGCAATCCGAAGATGCGGCCCAGCAACGAATCAGCTTTCGACTTCGGCACGGTTTCTCCCCAATCGATGATTTACGGTGCACACATAGACGCTTCTTGTTTAGAAGGTCGCGGGCGACGCGGGTTGCAGCCACGTGCAGGAAGAATATACGTCTTTCTCGTGCCCAGGGGGAACGATTTGGTTCGCGATAGGACGAAAAAGTGCTTCTCGCTCGTTGGAATCTTCAACAAGAACAGCACAAAGCCACCGCAATTTTCTACAAGACGCCTTGCGAGCAAAGTCACACCGGGAATCTTAAGACAAATCCTTTGGGCAGTAAGCGTGACCGTCTATTTCGTGCTTTTCTTCTGACAATTTTCCTCCACCGCGATGCAGAAAAGCGGAGCGCCGAACTGCCGGGGCGGCTCGTCGACGAAGTGTCGAGCAGCGGTAACCGAAGCGGTGCGAGCACGCTGAAACAGCGGCGAGTTGTGCCAGATCTCTTCGATCGACTGGTGGTGAAGGCTGCCCGCGCGCTCCTGCAGGTGCATGCAGGCCTGCACGTTGCCGTAAGGATCGATGTCGACACCGGCCACGCCGACGCTACACATCGCCGGCTCTTCAGGCTCCATCTCCACCGCAACGCCGCGAGAGGCACTGGGGTCTTCTCGAGCCTCCTGCATCTCGCGCCGCCTTTCGATCAGCTCCGCGATCCGGTCCCAGGTTGTCGGGGCCGGTTGGATGACCAGCGGCGTGGTGTCCCCATTGTCGCGTGGCCCAACCGGACCCTGAAACCGTAGGGGCACGCCGAGTCGATCGCAGAGCGCAAATAGCTCGTCGATCTGGTGCTCGTTCCAGGCCGTCGGCGTCGTTACCACACCGCAGCGAAGGCCGATCCGGTTTGCACCGACGAGGTTCGTCATCAGGCGGTCAAAGCTGCCGGGTACGCGGGTTTGGCGGTCGTGCACCTCGGCGGTGGCGCCATGCAGGCTGACCTCCACGACATAGGGCTGGACCTCGTCGCGCACCCGCTGCGCCATCCCCGGGACCAGACTATGGCCGTTGGTGCGAACGCGCGTCACGAAGCCCAGGTCGCGGGCGAGACGTCCGATGTCGAAGAAATGGGGGTGCATCATGGGCTCGCCACCGGTCAGCATGAGAAACATCGTCTGCATCCGGGCCAGGTCTTTAAGCAGGATTTCGTACTGTTGCAGCGAAAGCGGTGTGCCCAGTTTTTCTCGATCGTTGTAACAGTAGAAACAGTCGAGATTGCAGCGGTAGGTCAGCTCCAGGGACACGTCGTGGAGCAGGCGCTGCGCGCGAATTCGGCGGAGAATCTCGGTGCGGTACACGGCGGGCGCTGCAACTGCTACCAGGAGCGATTCAGAACCTGTTCCCGATCCAACTCGGCGATAAATCGCCCGATGTCGATCTCGGCCTGCTCGGTAGAGACATCGAACTCGCCGGCGATCGCGGCAGCGAGCTCCTGTCGGGTTCTCGGCCTGTCGAGCAACTGGACGACGCGCAGACCCACCTCGTTTACCACGACGACGCGTCCGTTCTCGAGGTGCACCAGCACGCCGTCTTCACCGACGGCGCGATAACGCACCTCCGAGGACAATCCGATGGCTTCTTCTCTTACCGAATCAAGCATGGCCAATCCCGCGCTTCACCGCATTCATAATCTCTTCGATGCCGTCGTCGCGCCGGTTGCGCAGGGCGATGGTGGGCACCCGCGTCACCAACTCCGTCAGGACATCGAACAAGGCCGCGGACTCCTCCGCATCCGTATTGACGAAAGGGCAGCCGACCAGCAGCCTGGCAACCGCCTCCGATGCCTTGACCGCTTGCGTCTCCAACCGCTCGCCCTGCTCCAGCAAGACCACACCGGCCACCGGGTAGGAGTCCCGCCCCCCTTGATGATTCAGGGTGCGGCCGAATTCGCCAGAGAAGGGCACGGCATAGGCTCGGTAGCCATTCTTTTCCGGCAGCAACAGGTTGATGTCGTCGCTCAGCACCCGGGCGCCTTTCTGATACGCCTTGCGCGTTAGAGTGGTCTTGCCCGCATTGGAGC
>JAJDOL010000320.1 GCA_022340195.1 Chromatiaceae bacterium | reverse complement strand
CCTGGATGCTGAACTGCTCCAGCTTCTCGCCCGCATAACGCGCCAGTCTGGCCTCGAAATCCTTGCCCTCCTTGGCCGCATCTGCACTGACCGTCCAGTATTCACGAACCTTGAAGGCCTCGATCTCCAGCTCCCGCTCCACGATCAGCCTTAGCGCCGGGCTCTGAACACGGCCGGCGGACAGACCGCGGCGAATCTTCTTCCACAGCAAAGGCGAGAGATTGAATCCCACCAGGTAATCCAGGGCACGGCGCGCCTGCTGAGCGTTGATCAGGTCAACGGAAAGCTCACGCGGATTGGCCACCGCCTCCTGCACCGCACGCTTGGTGACCTCGTTGAAGACGACCCTGTGCACCGGCCGCTTCCCGATTTGACGGCGGATCTTCAAGAGCTCGTAGAGGTGCCAGGAGATGGCCTCGCCCTCGCGGTCCGGGTCGGTGGCCAGATACAGTGCCTCGGCCTGCTTGAGCTTCTTGGCTATCGTCTGGACGTGCCGCTCGTTGCGGTCTATGACCTGGTACTGCATGGCAAATCCCTTGTCGGGATCGACCGCCCCCTCCTTTGGAACCAGATCGCGCACGTGGCCGTAGGAAGCCACGACCTCAAAGTCGGGACCCAAGTACTTCTTGATTGTTTTCGCCTTCGCGGGCGACTCGACGACGACCAGGTTCATGCGATTGCTTGCGTCCCGATTACGGAGGGCGCCTAGCAGAAACGAGAAGTCGCCCCGGTGTCAAGCGCGGCGGGACAGATTGCGTCTTCGACGGTGACCGAAGGGGTCAGTGAAGCAGTCCGGGCTCGTCGTTGTAGACCAAGTCTTCCATCTGAGTGAATGCCGCCTCCCTCCCCGGCCGGTTCATGAGCACCAATAGCACGACCCACTTGAGCTCGTCCACGGAGACGCCGGCGTGGTCGATCGCCAATACCCGGTCGATAACCAGCTCACGGCTCACGGGATCCAAAATCCCGTTCTGCTCCAGGAACAGCAGCAAACCGCGCGCGTCCAGATCGAGCTTGGCTCCTTCGGCCTCGCTGTATATGCGCATCGAGCCACCCGTGTGCGGATGGTACTGAGGGATTTCAGCTCCGACCGCGAGCTCGTCCAGCCACTGAAGGGCCTTTTGGATCTCGGCATTGGTGAAGCCCGCCTGGGTCAGCTCATCTTCGAGCTCACCTTGATCGGAGGGAGGTTGATGCTCTCCGTCCATGTAGTTCTCGTAGAGATAAATGAGCACGTCGACCATGTTTTCGTACATCTGCCAACCTCAGGGGCGTTGCGAGGACCCCCGGGCGAACCGGAGATCGAGAAAGCCGATTTGCAGCCACCGGGTCAAGCTCAACCCGTCACGCACGTCGGCAGTAACGTCCTCCAGGAGAGGATGATACATATCCTTCCAATTCCAGCAACAGAAGCATGGAAGCAATGCTCTGCGCCGGTAGACCGGTGCGGCGTATCAGATCGTCCGGGGCCACCGGATCATGCCCCAAGTTTTCGAGCAACAGCAGGTACTCTGCATCGAGACCATCGAGATTCCGCGTTCCGTTCCCCGTCTTCTCGGTCGCCTCGACGGCAAGAGAGCCCAGGAGGGGACCCAGCTCCTCGAGGATGTCGGCAGCCGACTCTACCAACTTGGCCCCGTCCCTGATCAGCGCATGACAACCCCGAGCCAAGGGATTGTGAATGGAACCAGGTATGGCGAAAACCTCCCGACCCTGCTCAATGGCATAGCGAGCGGTGATCAGGGACCCGCTCTTGAGCGCCGCTTCCGTTACCAGGGTCCCAAGACTCAGACCGCTGATGATGCGATTCCGACGCGGAAAGTTGCGACCGATCGGGGCGCTTCCTGGAGGATACTCGGTAACTAGGGCCCCGTTTGCTGCAATACTCTGCGCCAGATCCCTATGGACCGCCGGATAGATGCGATCCGGCCCGGTTCCGAGAACCGCAACCGTGCGCCCGCCTTCCAACGCGCCGGCGTGGGCGGATCCATCGATTCCGAGCGCCAGTCCGCTGGCGATGGTCAGCCCGCAGGCGGCGAGATGGCGCGCGAGCTCGCGCGTGGTATCCCGCCCCGCCGCCGTGGGATTACGGCTGCCGACAATGGCGAGCATCGGATCCTTGAGAACCTCGGGGTCTCCGCGCACGAAGAGCCGGATCGGCGGCGCAGACAGCTGCGCCAGCAGGGGCGGGTAGCGAGGATCGTCCCTGGCCAGAATATGAGCCCCCTCCGCTTCGGCCCAGGCCAAATCCGCATCGGCATCGGCCACGGCCTCGAGGGGGTGCAGGATGGCGTCCACTTGGGCCGACCTCAGGCCCGCCGCCTGAAGCTCTGCGCGCTTGGCTGCCAGAATCCGGGTCGGATCCTCAAAGCAATCGATCAAAGCACCAACTGCGCGCGGCCCCACCCCGGGGATGCGGCCGAGGATCAGCCAAGCGCGCAGGCGTTCCCTGCCGGCGGACAGCGAGATCCCGAATCCAGTAGGATCTGGCCTAGTCAAGTCAGGCCGGCGGCGGTCGCACCGCGTCCAGGAGAAATATGGGACGCGACGTACTCATGATCAGCCCAAAGCTCACACGGTCGAACGTGCGGAAGACCATCAGGGTCCCGGCCCTCTCATACGGCAAGACGACCGATCCGGACTCTTCGCGCAATCTGGCGTGGAGCGGGAAGTCCGGTCCCGGCGTGCCTTCGGGCATCCAACCGTCCGACCGATACGGTGTGTACCAGGTATCTTCCGACCAGAAACGTTGGTTTCTCCAATCGTGGTGGAACGGATCATCCTTGCCGCTATCCCGTACCCTGTCGCCTCCGTTGTATACCTCGAAGACGTGGCCCGGATGCACGCCTCTGCCGCTCCCCACATTGAGCACAACGATATTGTACTGGCCAATCTGGGAGACGCCGTTGAGCACCGAAATGATGCGCGCGTTCAAGCCTGTGGGCCCGGGTTCTGGGTAGAAGTTCGCCTGCGGCTTTACGGTTTTGGACGAGATCACCCGATCGCCGATACCGGCTTCCAACTCCATGCTTCCGATCTTTACCTTCGCCGGGTCACCCGAGCGCTCCAGGATCGCCTCGCCGACGAAACGGGCCTTGTATCCGAGGATGGAGCCCGAATCCGGATCCTGGTAGGCGTCGCCGGGTCGTACGATGTCGTAGCGCTGCCCCGCCGGACCCTCGATGCTACGCACATAGGCGAGATCACCCGCCCCGGCGACTATGTGCTCATCCGGGAAAGCAACGATGTACGGCGCCCGCTCGATCGCTGCCTTGTCCAGGACATAGGGCCGGCTGAGGAAGGGTCTGATGAGCCCGACCGGAATCGTCGGGACCGGATCCTCCAACGGCGTTACCCGTACTTTCGGCGAGAGCCTAACGGTACGCAATCCCCCTTGCAGGCCGACGCGTGGCTGGCCGTCGCGATAATATAGCTGCAGGACATCGCCCGGATAGATACGATTCGGATCCCCGATTTCCCGGTTTGAATCCCAGAGCTGCGGCCAGCGCCAGGGATCCTGGAGAAACCGTCCAGCGATACCCCAAAGGGTATCTCCGCTCGTCACGGTATAGGTCTCCGGATGAGATGGTTTGAGCTCGACCTGCGCAGAGGACGGCAAGGGCAACAGCGCAACTATGGCCAACAGGGAGAGAGAAGCGACGAGGGAATGATACATGGATGCTCCGGCGCAGTGGAAACAAGACACAGGCGTGCTTATATTCTTAGTCAGGTGTCAGCAAAATGCGACAACCGCAAGGATCTGGCCGAACTCGCGCAATCGAGAAACGGACTCGGGGTATTATTAGGGGAGAGCAACCACTGATCCCTTCGTCTTATTGCGATTGCGCATGGCCGAGTGACGGTTTTTTGCGACACTCCCATCCGGGTTGTACTATGTTGTCGATATTAGCGACCATTTACCAAAGGTTCTAGCCCGAATACGTCAAAATATTCAATGAGCACCCTCGAAATCCTGACTTTTCCCGATGCGCGTCTACGCAACATGGCCAAACCGGTGCCCATGGTGAGCGACGAGGTCCGACACATCGTTGACGCCATGTTCGAAACCATGTACCAGGCACCGGGTATCGGCTTGGCGGCCACCCAGGTGGATATCCAGCTACGAATTATCGTAATAGACATCTCCGAGAAACAGGACGCCCCCTTGTGTCTGATCAACCCGGAGATCCTGGAGCTCAGGGGCGAGGAGGAAATGGAGGAAGGCTGTCTGTCCGTTCCCGGATTCTACGAGCGGGTAAGCCGCGCGGAGGAAATAAGGGTGCGCGCACTGAATCGCGACGGCGAGGATTTCGAGCTCGCTGCGGATGGCCTGCTGGCGGTCTGCGTCCAACATGAGATCGACCACCTCGACGGCAAGCTCTTCGTAGACCACATCTCCTCCCTAAAGCGCCAGCGGATACGCAAGAAGCTGGAAAAGGACAGACGCCAAAAGCGTCCTGATCCGGTGGAGCACCGGCGCCGTGCCATCTAGTGCGGCTCTGATTCGGAATATCGATGGCCGTCTAATCGTGAATGAGCCCGAATCGGCGCAAATGATACTTGATTTAATTTCGCGCATTCGCATTCATTCGCGGTCTCGGTGACGATGGCTCCTCTCAAGATCATTTTCGCCGGCACCCCGGAATTCTCGGTTCCGACCCTGCAGGCGTTGATTGGAGCGGGACAAGACCTGAGGGCCGTCTACACCCAGCCTGACCGCCCCGCCGGACGCGGCCGCCGGATTACCGCCAGCCCGGTCAAGCAAACAGCGATCGCAAACGGTCTTGCTGTACTCCAACCGGCAACCCTCCGCGACGACGCGGCCGTTCGAGTACTGAGCGGATTTGGAGCGGACTTGATGGTGGTAGCCGCTTACGGCCTGCTGCTCCCGCCTTCCGTATTGGCGGTACCTCGGCTGGGCTGCGTCAACGTTCACGCCTCACTGCTTCCGCGCTGGCGCGGCGCCGCCCCCATTCAACGCTGCATCCTCGCTGGCGACCGGGAGAGCGGCGTGACCATCATGGGCATGGAGGCGGGCCTGGATACTGGCCCCATGTACCTCAAGCGAAGCGTCTCGGTGAGTCCGGGCGAGACGGCCGCCAGCCTGCACGACGAGTTGGCCAAGCTGGGGGCATCCGCCCTGATGGAAACGCTGCCCGGTATTGTGGACGGTACTCTGATACCCGAATCCCAGGACGAGGCTCTGGCCACCTACGCTAAGAAAATCGGTAAAGAGGAAGCGCTGCTGGACTGGTCCCGATCCGCGCTCGAGCTGGACCGCATGATACGTGCCTTCAACCCCTGGCCGGTAGCCCAGAGCAAGCTCCGCGAAACGGTTCTGCGCCTGTGGAGCAGCGAGCTGCCCGACGTGGATGCCGGATCCGCACAGCCAGGACGGGTCGTCAGTGCCGGCAAGAAGGGAATCGACGTAGCCACCGGAGATGGCGTGTTGCGCATCACACGCCTGCAACCCCCCGGTAAACGTCCCATGTCGGCCGCGGAGTTTCTCAACGCTCGTGATCTGGACGGGGAAGTGCTTGGCTGAGCTTCGTCGTGCTAATCCCTCCCTTGGTGCATCCGCCGGGACCAGTGCCGGCAGGCTCGCCCCTGCATCGACCACTGCTCCTGCCGGGGCCATGGCCCGCGCTGCAGCCGCCATAAGCATTCACGCGGTCCGAGACCAAGGACGATCCCTGGACGATGCTTTGCGTCGGCTTGGGAGACTGGAGGACGAGCGTGATGCCCCCCTCGTGCACGAGCTCTGTTTCGGGGTCCTGCGTACCCTACCGCGACAGGAGTCCATAGCCCGCGAGCTGCTTCACCGGCCGCTCAAACGCGAGGACCGTGATCTCGAGGCCCTAATCCTGGTTGGCCTCTATCAGCTCACCGAGACGCGCATTCCTCCCCACGCCGCCGTTGCGGCAACCGTGGATGCCACTCGAATAATGGGCAAAGCCTGGGCCCGGTCGCTGGTAAACGCGCTGCTGCGGCGCTTTCAGCGCGATCGCCGGCGATTGCTCGATCGTCCGGATCCGGTACCGGAGGTCCGCTGGCTGTTCCCACGCTGGCTCCTGGAGCGACTCCAGGCTGCCTGGCCGAACCATTGGCAAGAAATAGTCGACGCCAGCAACGCCCGAGCACCTATGTGCCTGCGCGTGAACCGCATCAAGACCACGCGAATCCGATACGTCCAACGCCTGGGCGCCGCCGGGTCGACGGCTCGCCCCAGCCGCAACACCCGATACGGGATCACGCTCGATCGGCCGGTATCCGCCGCCACCCTGCCCGGCTTCGCGGACGGGATGGTCTCGGTCCAGGATGAGGGTGCACAGCTCGCCGCGGCACTGCTGGACGCCAAGCCGGGGGAGCGCGTGCTCGACGCCTGCGCCGCCCCGGGCGGCAAATGCGCCCATATTCTGGAGCGCGCCGGCAACCAACTCGAGCTCACGGCCCTGGAAATAGATCCCGCACGCCTGGAATCCTTGAGGGAGAACCTGCGCCGTTTGGACCTCTCGGCCCTGATCGTCCAGGGCGACGCCAGAACCCCAGTCGGCGACTGGGCAGGCGTACGCTATCACCGTATCCTGCTCGATGCACCCTGTTCCGCCACCGGCGTCATCCGCCGGCATCCGGATATCAAGTGGTTGCGCAGGGACAGCGACATCGCACCCTTGTGCAGCTCGCAGAAACGCATGCTCGACGCCCTTTGGCCCCTGCTGCTCCCCGGGGGCACCCTGCTCTACGCAACCTGCTCGCTTTTGCCGGAGGAGAACCAAGAGCAGATCCAGGCCTTTCTCGGACGCCATGGAGACGCACTGGCTCGACCGCTGCAGGTACCCTGGGGAGCGGCGCAACCCTTCGGACGCCAGCTCCTTCCGCAAGAGCGAGGGCCGGACGGCTTCTATTACGCAGCGCTGGAGAAATCCAGCCCATGAGAAGCTCGCCCTACCGCCTGTTACCACTGATATTCCTGATCTTCTGGATGCTGAGCATAGCTCCTCGCGCATTCGCGGAGTTCACCGTCAAAGAGGTCCGCACCAGGGACGAGGGCGATATGCTCGTCATGGACGCCGACATCGTATACGGCTTCAGCGAGGAGGCTCTGGAGGCTTTGGACAGCGGGGTCCCCCTGACGCTGGAGGTGCACATACAGCTCCGAGGCTCAGACGACTGGGTATGGGAGGAGAGCCTGGTCGACCAACGGCTGCGCTACGTCATCCGCTACAAGCCCCTTTCCGAGCGCTACCTGGTGTCCCAGATTCCCGATGAGGGCGGCATCAGCTATGTGACCAGAGACGCGGCCATTGCTGCACTCGGAGAGATCCATGGGCTGCAGTTGGTGACGGGAGAACGGTTGCGCGAGCTCGGCGGGCCATTCGAGATTCAGGTCAAGGCGTCCCTGGACATCGAGGAGCTGCCCCTCCCACTCAAGCCCATCGCCTACCTTTTTCCCTCATGGAAGCTCTCCAGCGGCTGGACCAAATGGCCCCTGGAACCCTGAAACGCCTGCGCTACCCGGGAATGGTCCCGGTCGCCGCCCTCATGGTGGTCCTCTTCGTCGCCCTGGACCTCATGAGCGATGCAGTCCAAAACTCCGAGAAGCTCAGCCGCGCCTTTGTACCGCTACTCTCGCTCGTACTGCTGGGGCTCCTGATTCTAGCGGTGATGGTGGCTGTCAACGTCGTCAAGCTCGTACGCCGCTACCGCCGGCAGGCTGCCGGCTCACGCTTGACGGCACGCATCCTGATTCTGTTCGTGCTTATCTCCCTTCTTCCTGTGGGTGCGGTCTACTACTATTCACTCGGCTTCCTGCTGCGGGGAATCGATAGCTGGTTCGACGTGAAGATCGATCGCGCCATGGAGGATGCCATCGAGCTCAACCAGGCGTCCCTGGACCTCAACCAGCGGGTTCTGCTCAGGTACTCGGAGCAGCTGCTCGCCGGCATCGAGGACAGCTCGACGACGGCCCTGGCACTGACTCTCGAGCAGCTCAGAGTCCAGGCCGGCGCGCTCGAGATCCTGATCCTCGGTCCAGGGGGACAGGTCTACGGCTACGCCAACGAAGACCCAACACAATTGGTCCCCGACCACCCCGCTCGGGAGCTCCTGCAGCGGGTACGCGCTGGCGCCAACTACGTCGGGCTGGAGACACGGGTAGGCGGCGAGCTGGTAGTGCGGGTGCTAGTCACGGATCCCTCGGGCCGCTTTCGCGAGCTGCAGGCTATTTTTCCCACCTCTGAGCACATCAGTGAGCTTTCACAGCGCCTGGAGGACGCGTACAACCGCTACACCGAGCTCGCGTACCTGCGTCAGTCCCTCAAGCTCAGCTTTTCGGTTACCCTGTCTCTGGTGCTTGTCTTCGGTCTGATGGCGGCCCTGATCGCCGCCTTTCATACGGCACGGCGCCTAGTGGCGCCAGTCGCGGACATTGCCCGCGGTACCAGAGCGGTGGCCGAAGGCGACTACGAGCAACAGCTTCCCCTCCCGAGTCACGACGACGAGCTCGCCTTTCTAGTGTCCTCATTCAATGCCATGACGCGTCGCATCGCCCAGGCCCGGGACGCCGCGAACCGCAGCCAGCAGGCAGTCGAGGCACAGCGCGCGTATCTGGAGACGGTACTTGGACGACTGTCCTCCGGGGTCATCGCAATCGACCCCGATCAGCGTCTGCGAACTGCCAACCCCGCCGCCCTGCAAATCCTGCGCCTGTCGGACGATGAGGTGCAGGAACAAGACCTGGCAGGGCTCGCGACGCAGCACCCTCGGGTCTCCCGCTGGGTGGATACGGTGCAGGAGCACCTGGCCAAGCCGGAGGATTGGCGGGCCGAGATCACCCTCTTCAGCGGCGAGGGCCGGCAAGTGCTTCTCTGCCGGGGAAGCCCCTTGTTACGTCCCGGCAGCGGCGAGCATGGTCATGTCGTGGTATTCGACGACATCACGAACCTGATCATGGCCCAACGCGATGCCGCCTGGGGAGAGGTCGCGCGCCGCCTCGCCCATGAGATCAAGAACCCACTTACCCCCATTCAACTCTCCGCCGAGCGCCTGCGTCACAAGCTGCTACCCAAGCTTCATGACAAGGACGCCGGCATCGTCGACCGTGCCACCCACACCATAGTCGCGCAGGTGGAAGCCATGAAGGCGATGGTCAACGACTTCTCCAGCTATGCCCGCACGCCCAAGATGGAAGCCGAGCCTTTGCGCCTGGACACTCTTGTCTCGGAGGTCATAGACCTCTACCGCAGCGCCGGTTCCGTACGCGGCCTGGAGCTGCGATTGCAGGCCCCCGATGCCCTGATCATGGGCGATCCGCTCCGCCTGCGCCAGGTCATCCACAACCTGGTAAAGAATGCCCTGGAAGCCGTGGACGGCCGTGCTGACGCTCGCATATTAGTCACCACATCCCATGTCGACCCCACAGAGGAGCCTCATATCGACTTGCAGGTTCAGGATAACGGGGGAGGCATCGACGACGAGATGCTCGGAACCATTTTCGATCCCTATGTCACCACCAAAGCAAAAGGAACGGGCCTGGGACTGGCCATCGTCAAGAAGATTATCGAGGAGCACGGCGGTATCATCTGGGCAGAGAACGCCAACGGCGGGGCGCGACTCGTAATAAGGCTTCCCTTGTGGCGAGGCGAAGCCGCGAGCAACCGTAAGGCAGGTTGATCGGCTCTTCGACAATAATCGCAAAAGGAAAATAACCATGAGCTCACCGCACATTTTGGTGGTAGACGACGAACCGGATATTCGTACCCTCGTTCAAGAGATCCTGGAGGACGAAGACTACGCCGTCGCCGTCGCCGAAAACGGCGAGTCGGCCCGCCACGCTCTGCGCAACCGCCGGCCCGATCTCATGCTGCTCGACATCTGGATGCCGGATCTCGACGGCATCAGCCTGCTCAAGGAGTGGGCGGAAGACGAGGGCCTGCCCTGTCCCGTGATCATGATGTCGGGCCACGGGACGGTGGAGACAGCCGTCGAGGCCACTCGCCTCGGCGCCTATGACTTCCTCGAGAAACCGCTGTCCATGGCCAAGCTCCTGCTGACGGTGGAGCGAGCGCTGGAGGCAGACAAGCTGCAGAAGGAGTACGTCGGCTTGAAGCGGCGCACCGCCGTCGCTCACGAACCCGTCGGCCGCAGCGCCGCCGTGCAACGGTTGCGCGAGCAGGTCAAGCGCATTGCTCAGCACGATACCTGGGTATTGATTACCGGCGAGGCGGGCAGCGGCCGGGAGACCTTCTCGCGCTACCTCCACGCGCAGAGCACGCGCAAGAACCGCCCATTCGTAGACCTGGGGGTCTCGGCTATCGCCCGTAACAACGCCGCACGGGAGCTGTTCGGCAGTGAAGAGAACGGGCACATCCACTATGGCAGCCTGGAGCAGGCCGCCGGCGGAACCCTTCTGCTCGAAGAGGTCGCGGACATGGACCTGGAGGTCCAGAGTCAACTCCTGGGTGCCCTGGATACGGGCTCGTTCCTGCGTGTCGGCGGCTCGGAGCCGGTGCAGATCGACGTGCGTATCATCGCCGCCACGCAGCGCAACCTGGAAGAAGAGGTGCGCGGCGGACGCTTCCGGGAGGACCTCTTCTACCACCTGAACGTGGTGCCGCTGCACATTCCGCCGTTACGCGACCACAACGAGGACATCCCCGAGCTGCTCAGCTACTACGTGGACTATTTCGCCACGCACGAAAAGCTGTCCTATCGCCGATTCAGCGTCGGTGCCCAAAATTTCATGCGGAACTATGGGTGGCCGGGAAACGTACGCGAGCTCAAGAACCTCGTTCAGCGGGTGTTGATCCTCGGCGCCGGGGACGAGATTACGCAAGACGAGGTGGAGACGGCTATCGGAGCGGCGCCAGCCGTTCCGACACAGTCGTTGGAGGGACTGGTCTCTTTCGACCAACCGCTACGGCAGGCCCGCGAGCAGTTCGAGAAGGCCTACCTGGAATACCAGCTCGCCAAACACGGCGGCAACGTCAGCAAGATGGCCAAGGAAGCGGGCATGGAGCGCACGCACCTGTACCGCAAGCTGCGCTCGTTGGGGATAGAGATCAAAGAACGGCGCTAGGTGTAGCGAGGAAAGCTGTAGGCCGGGGTGACGAAGGAACCCCAGCAGACGTGACTCGACAATGAAAATAATCATCCTCGGCGCCGGCCAGGTGGGGTCCTCGGTCGCGGCCAACCTGGTGAGCGAGGCCAACGACATCACGGTTGTGGACCTCAAGCCGCACCTGCTGCGGGAGCTTCAAGACCGCTTCGACCTGCGCACGTTAGAAGGCCACGGTGCCCATCCGGACGTGCTCCTGCGGGCAGGGGCCGAGGATGCGGACATGATCGTCGCCGTCACCAACAGCGACGAGACCAATATGGTGGCCTGCCAGGTCGCCTACACCCTTTTTCACACGCCGACCAAGATCGCCCGAGTACGCTCTCAGGGCTTCCTCGATCATCCCGAGCTGTTCTCCGCCGAGGCCCTGCCCATCGATGTCCACATAAGCCCGGAGCAGCTCGTAACCGATCACATCATGCGCTTGATCGAGAATCCCGGCGCCCTGCAGGTGCAGGACTTCGCCAACGGCCGGGTGCGACTCGTAGCCGTGAAGGCCTATCACGGTGGCCCTTTGGTGGGCCACGAGCTGCGCACGCTTTACGACCATATGCCCGATGTCGACGCCCGGGTGGCCGCAATCTACCGCCAGGATCGGGTGATACAGCCGGAAGGGAATACGGTGATCGAGGCCGACGACGAAGTCTTCTTCATCGCGGCTCCCAAGCATATACGCGCCGTCATGAGCGAGCTGCGCCGGCTCGAGAAGCCTTATAAGCGACTCATCTTCGCCGGGAGCGGAAACATAGGTACACGGCTGGCAAGCGCGTTGGAACGCAACTATCGCGTCAAGGTCATCGAGCGCGATCTGGACCGCTGCAAGCGAATCGCCGAGGACCTGGAACGAACCATCGTGCTCCAGGGAGATGCGGCAGACGAGGAGCTTCTCATCGAGGAAAACGTGGAGAACACGGACGTGTTCTGCGCAGTGACCAACGACGACGAGGCCAACATCCTCTCCGCCATGCTGGCGAAACGTCTGGGGGCACGCAAGGTCATGGCACTGATCAACCGCAGCGCCTACGTGGATCTGGTCCAGGGCGGCCCCATCGACGTGGCCATCTCGCCCCAGCAGGCCACGATCGGCAGCCTGCTGAAGCACGTGCGGCGCGGCGACGTGGTCGAAGTGCACTCCCTCAGACGCGGCGCCGCCGAGGCGATCGAGGCCATCGCCCATGGCGATGCGAGCTCCAGCAAGGTCGTCGGCAACACCATCGAGAGCATAAATCTGCCCCAGGGAACAAACATCGGAGCCATCGTGCGCGGCGACGAGGTAATCATCGCCCACCACGACACAGTCATCGAGTCCGAGGACCACGTTATCCTGTTTCTACAGGACAAGCGGCGAGTATCGGAAGTCGAGCAGCTGTTTCAGGTCGCCGTAACCTTTCTGTGAGCGACAAGGGTGGAGGGGCCAGGGCCGCGGGCCAGATGTGCCCAGTCATCGGCAAAGCGGGCTCGCGCTTGTCAGAAAACGGTTTGAACGCGCATAGACGATGATTTGTTTTCCCCGGCCATTGGCCATTGGCCATTGGCCCCGAAGATGAAACCTTTCGCGGTACAGAAGGTCCTGGGTTTGTTGCTGACGCTGTTCAGCCTCAGCATGCTGCCGCCGATACTCGTCTCCCTGTTGTACCAGGACGGCGCGGCCTTGCCCTTCCTCAGCGCTTTCGCGCTCATACTGATTACCGGACTGCTCATCTCACTGCCTGTCTACAAGCGCAAGGACGACTTGCGCCTGCGCGACGGTTTCATGGTGGTGGTCCTGTTCTGGACCGTACTCGGACTCAGCGGCTCGCTGCCCTTCATCCTGGCCGACAATCCACACCTGTCTGTCACCGACGCCATCTTCGAGTCCATGTCCGGACTGACCACAACGGGGGCGACCGTCATCTACGGCATCGACTATTTGCCTGAATCCGTCCTCTACTACCGCCAGCAGCTCCAGTGGTTGGGAGGGATGGGCATTATCGTTCTGGCGGTGGCCGTACTACCCATGCTCGGCATCGGCGGCATGCAGCTCTACCGGGCGGAAACCCCGGGACCTATGAAGGACTCCAAGCTCACGCCGCGCATCACGGAAACGGCCAAGGCACTCTGGTATATCTACCTCAGCCTGACGATCGCCTGTGGTACAGCCTATTGGATCGCGGGCATGTCCCTCTTCGACGCCGTCGGCCATGCCTTTTCCACTGTCGCCATCGGCGGCTTCTCGACCCACGACGAGAGCATAGGCTTCTTCGACAATACGACAATCGAGATGATTGCGGTGGTGTTCATGCTGTTATCCGGAGTCAATTTCGCCCTTCACTACGTAGCCTGGAACCGCAGGCTGCCGACCGTCTACCTGCGCGACAGCGAGTTCCGCTTCTACTTCTTTCTCATGGGCCTCTCCACTGTCGTCGTCACAGTAGCGCTTTACTACACAGATACCTACATCCTATGGACGGACGCCTTCACACAGGGATTGTTCCAGGTCGTCTCCATCGGCACTACTACGGGTTTCACGACAGCCGAGTTCTACTTCTGGCCACCTTTTCTCGAAATTCTGCTGCTCTTCGCCAGCTTCGTCGGCGGCTGCGCCGGCTCTACCGGTGGCGGCATCAAGGTTATCCGGTTTCTACTGCTCATCAAGCAGGGACTGCGTGAAATCGCCCGCCTGATTCACCCCAATGCCCAGATTCCGGTACGTATGGGGTCGAAGACCGTGAATCACCGGGTAGTGGATGCAGTCTGGGGCTTTTTCTCCCTCTACGTGGCAAGCTTCACCGTCATGTATTTGGCGTTGGCTGCAACAGGTATCGACCTGATGACGTCCTTTTCCGCAGTCGCCGCCTGCATCAACAATCTGGGACCGGGACTTGGACGTGTCGGCGCCAGCTACGCCAGCCTGCATGATCCGGCCAAGTGGATCCTCTGTTTCGCCATGTTGCTCGGGCGCTTGGAGATCTTCACTCTGCTGGTTCTCCTGTCGCCGGCATTTTGGCGGCGTTGAGCGCAAAACATCTCCAATGAGGTGAGGAACGAACCCCATCGACACCTTTCAAACCGTTTGGGGAGTCAATTATCAGAGAAGAGCATTGGAGCATGCTGCCTATCTGCTAGGAGCCTGTCCGACTTGCGCGTTCGTAGCGAGGGATCACGGGGTCGAGGCAGATTTTTCGCTCGATTGAGGCGAATAGTGGACCTATTTGGCGAAATCGAGAAAAAAAATATGGCCGGCATCCGCGATTCCGCAGTAGGACAGTCGCAAGTCGGACGGGCTCCTAGGGCATCGGTAGCGATATTCGGGATTCGAAGAAACCATGGGCAAAATCGAAAACTTCGAGGCCATGCTGGCCCGCGGGCAGGACTCGGCCCTGCTGCGTTACGGCTTGGGCAACGAGTATCTAAAAACAGATCAGTACCACAAAGCCATCGAGCACCTCGCCGAGGCCGTGCGCCAGGACCCGGGGTATTCAGCGGCGTGGAAGCTCTACGGCAAGGCCCTGAGCGCAGACAGTCGCCACAGCGACGCAGTAAGCGCCTTTAACCAGGGTATCGAGGCTGCAGAGAGAAAGGGGGACATCCAGGCCGCAAAGGAAATGCGCATCTTTCGCAAGCGTGCCGAGAAGGCGCTCACCACTTCCTAGCAACTCCAGCACACAGGAGTCGCAGCGCGGCCAGCGGGTGCGACGGGCGTGCATCGCGGGGGGAAAACCGCGAGTGACGGGTAAAAACGCTGCCGACCGACCGAAGCGCTTGAACAACCCCATCGGATTGTCATCTCGCTTGCGAAATCGCCATCCAAAATCTCTTACCGGTGAGTGCATCGGACCGCTTCGGTAGGCGCGCGTTGCGGATGACATAGGCCTTACGCTCGCGCGCGGTGTGCTGCTTTTGGGCCGCCTGCTTCAAATGCAGAGAGGTTGGGTAGATGCAGACCTTGGACATGGTGCCACCGTCCACATGCATCTCCTGGTAGGCTTGGCCGTTCGCCTCGACGTCGATCATCACGGGCGGGAAGGCGCCGGGGATCGCGGCGGAGGCGACCATGATGGAACGGAACAGATCGAGCGCCTTGGGGTGCCCGCTGGCCGCGATCTTGGTCAGATTCCAGAGCACCGCCTGCCGCGAGTCCAGATCCGTCGTGGCGACCAGCAGCAGCCTCCCCTTCTCGTACTCGCGAGCAATTGCATCCAACATGGCCTGGTCCACCTCCCTGCCCACCAGCTTCTACAAGGGGGCGTTGTCCGCCAGGGCGTCGCTGGTGACTGCGGCGAGCAGGGGGCGCTGCTTGACGATGTCATCTGGTGTGATCGTGGTGTAAAAGCGCTCGAGGCTGTCGTCGCAGTCCGGCCCTGGGTAGGCGAAGGGGGCGATAAGCGCCCCGGTGCTGACACCTGTCACCAGCTTGAATTCAGGACGATTGCCGGCTGCGGTCCATCCGTTGAGAAGTCCGGCGCCGAACGCACCACTATCACCGCCACCCGAGACGGCGAGGAACACCGCCGGCGGCAGGCGTCCACGATGCCCGACGGAGGCCAGATAGGCTTGTTCACGGCGGACCGATGCAACGCCCTCGCTCAGTATTGCCTCGTTGTCGCAGTGCAGCGAAGCCACGAGCGGACGAGAACTGCAGGACACCGGAACAGCTCGACGTCGACGACTGATGCAACGAGAAATCGAGGCGGGCTCGTACGTCCCCTATGCGGCCTTCACCGCTGATCGCCTCCCCGGGGGCTGCAGCAAACCACTCGCTAGTCTGGGCGTAATTGACTTCTAAGGGCATCAAGTGTCGCGGGGAAGACCGCTTCGAGCCGATTCAATAGGACGGTTGCGTCATCCAGCCGCTTTTCCCGACCCGCCTCCTCGAGCGATGCGCACAAAAGCACCAGGTCCTCGGCGCCCAGATTTGCGCTGCTGGACTTGAGACTATGGGCTCGATCGCTCAAGGCGTGAGCGTCACGCCCCGATAGGGCGGCTCGGATGCCTTCCAGCAGATCCGGCGCGCTTTCCAGAAAAAGCCCGATCACCCGGCCAATCACCGACGGCTTTCCAGGTAGCTGCAATGCCTGGATGCGGCCCAGAACCTCGAGGTCCAACAGCCCGTCGACCGAGGCGGATGGCTCGGGATCCGCAGCTGCTGAGGCCGAATCGTCCGGAGCCTTCGGAAGCCACTTCTTCAATGCATCGTCGAGGACTTGCATGTTGAAAGGCTTACTCAGATAGGCATCCATACCGGCTGCGCGGCAAAGCTCGGGGGTTCCTTTCAGAACGTCGGCGGTCAGGGCCAGGATGGGTACGCGATCCTCGGCCTTCTCACGGGTCCGGATGAGCCTGGTCGCCTCGAAACCGTCCTGACCCGGCATATGGCAATCCATCAACACCAGATCGATATCCTCGTCCTGCATCGCCTGTACCGCGGCCAGGCCATCTGCGGCCAGCACCACGTCGCAACCCAGTGCTTCCAGCATGCTCCTCCCCACTTCCTGGTTGACCGGATTGTCCTCGGCGAGGAGGATGCGTGCGCGGATACGCGGAAACCGATCCGGATCATCCGCCGCATCAATCGCCGCCCACCTTGTCTGCTCTGCCTCGTCAACGGACTGAATCACAGAAATCCGCGCCGGGGGTAATGCCACTTCAAACCAAAACAGCGAGCCTGATGGAGAAGCATCTTCAACTCCGATTCGACCATCCATAAGCTCCACCAGCTCGCGGCAGATGGCGAGGCCCAGCCCGGTGCCACCGTAGCGGCGGGTAGTCGAGCCATCCCCCTGGGTGAAGGCATGGAACAGGGTGTCCCGGTCCATCGCCCGGATTCCGGCGCCGGTATCCTTGACCTCGAACCGGACGGTCTCGGCATTCTCTTCAGCCATAAGCACCCTGACCATCACCTCGCCCTGCTCGGTGAATTTGACGGCATTGCAGATCAGATTGACCAACACCTGACGCAGACCATTCGCATCGCCACTTACCGCTTGCGGCAGAGAAGGGACCAGCCGTACCACCAGCTTCAGACCCTTTTCGCGTGCTTGTTCCTCGAGCATATCGGCAGCCGATTGCACCAGTTCCGCGAGATCGAACGGCGCGATGTCCAGTTTCAGCTTACCGGCCTCTATCTTTGAAAAATCCAAGATGTCGCTGACGATAGACAGCAGGGAATAGGCGGATCGCCGTATGGTCTGGACAAAGCGGCGTTGCTGATCGTCCAACTCGGTGCCGAGCAACAACTCGGTCATGCCCAGGACGCCGTTCATGGGGGTACGAATCTCGTGGCTCATGGTGGCGAGAAAATCGCTTTTCGCACGGCTGGCCGCGTCCGCCGCTTCCTTCGAGGCGCGCAGCTCGACCTCCATGCGTTTGAGCTCGCTGACATCAGCGAAGATGGCGCGGGTACCTATGGGCTGTCCACCGGCATCGAGGTAGGGCTGGGCGCTGAGGAGGGTCAGCAGTTGCCGGCCGTCCCGAGCGATCAACTGCCGCTCCACCGAGGCCAGCGGGTTCCTCAACGCATATGCGTAACCGCCCTCGTTGAGCAAGGCGTTCCGCGACTCCTCGCTGTAGAAGTCTTCCAGCAGTCGTCCGAGGATGGCGTCGCGCTCGTATCCAAGCGTGCGGGCGAACAGGATGTTGCAGTCGGCGATACGCGGCCGGCCCCCATCGCTCAAGGTCAGTGTATACATGACCGGGGCGTCTTCGAACAGGTTGCGATAGTGCGCCTCGGTACGGTTCAGGGACTCCTCCGCCTGTTTGCGCTCGGTGATGTCCACACCCATGCAGGCGCAGATGGTGTCGCCGGGCGTGTCGCCTGGAATGGTGAAGATCGTGCTTTCCACGCAGCGTGCTTCGCCCGATCGGTTATGCACACGAAACTCTGTTGGTCCCACCCGTGCGCCGGTCACAGAGGTTTCCTGCAACAACCCGAGAAACTCGGCGGCCTCCGCCGGGGTTCCGAAGAGCCGATCCAGCGTCTTGCCAAGCGCTTCCTCGGCGGACCAGCCATAAAGCGGTTCCGAGGCAGGGTTCCAGTACAGAACGCGTCCCTGGACGTCGTACCACTGCACCGCGATCCCGGGGGCGTTCTCCAGGGTCGCCGAGAGCTGGCGCCTGGCCGCATCCGCCCGCTCCCGGTCGAACGCTGCGGCTCGCCAGGCGCGGCCCAAAGCGAAAAAAGCACCCAATATGATCAGAGCGGTCAACCCGAATCCCACGCGAAACAGCCAAGCGTTTTTCGCTGGACGCGGCCAGCCGCCCCGCGGCACCGCCGCTAGCTGCCAGGTTCCAAATGGCAGATGGATGTCGGCCAGGACAGGGCTCCGGCTGAACAATCCGGGGCTTCCGAAGAAGACCTTGCCCGCCGGATCTTCCGCATCCTTACCACGAACGGCGATGTCGATGGACGGGTCCTTGTCCAAGAGACCGCTATCCCGGAACAAGCGTTCATCATCTATCACCGCACTCAATAGGCCCCAGAAACGTTGCTGGCCGTCGCTTCCCGACAACAACACCGGTATGTGGGTAATCAGCCCGATACCACCCTGAACCAACGGCACGGGACCGGCCAGCACGATCCGACGTGTCCTTCGCGCCCGTTCGGCCCCCTCGATCTGCTCCGGCATCTTGCGGTAGTCGAGTCCGACGGTATTTTCGTTGCCCGCAAGGGGATATATCATGCGGATCACCATGTCCGGCGCGGCGACGATGGTGCGCAGCCGTGTATGGCTGGAAAACAGCGGGCCGACCGCTTGGTCGAATTGGCGCTGATTGAGATCCGGGTCCGATGTAATGACGCTTTCCAGTCCCTCGACCAATTGCAGTTCGTCGTTCAGGTTGCCTTCCAAACGATCCCGAATCGCAACCAGTCGATTCCGGACCTCGGTCCGCACAGCGGTGGCATTCTGTTCGTTGTTGATGCGCTCTCCGTAAAATGCGGCCACCGCCAGTACGCACGCCAGCAAGGCGCTCATCAAGTAATTCGGTATGACTCCAGTACCTTGTTCCACCTTATATTGCATGCTCGGAGCCCCGCAAACGCGTCAAGGCAGGGCACAGCCCGCAGGGAACAGTACTTCTATCGCCAAGGGCCGTAACGCCGCATTGACGCGTTTGCGGGGCTCCCTGCGGGCAGAGCGAGAAGCGGCCATCTGCGGTGTTGCGCGAGCTTGAAGTAGGGGTGGCTATCCCTGCGCTCGCGCGCCTTGCAGCTGACCGCTTCGCGCTCCGCTGAGTCCGCGATATAAGGCGGAACAGGGTACTAGGTTTCATGAAGAGGCTCCGAATGCCTTTCGTATCAGAAGGTCATCGCAGCGACGACAGATCGCTTTCGATAACCCGCTATCTGCGCAGGCGACGAGCGCCGTCCAGATGACCCTGGACGCACACATCGACCCGCTGATGCAGCCGGTGCGACCGCTGGTCGTATGCCGTTATCTCGGGCAGCTTGCGCTCATGCTTGCCTTGCTTCTCGCGGTACCGACACTCGTAGCAGGTGCGAGCGGCGATGCGCGTCTAGCACTGGCACTGTTGTTCGCTGCCCTGCTTCCGTCCCTCATGCTCGGGATATGCGCCCGCTTGCCGGCGAATGATCGCCCGTTGCAGACGAACGAAGCACTCGTTGCGACCGTCTTGGCCTTCATTCTCGCTTCGGCCTTCATGACGATCCCGCTGGCTTCCGCGGGCTTTCCTTTTCTGGATGCCTGGTTCGAGGCGGTATCGGGCGTCACGACGACCGGTCTAACCATGGTGGAAGATCCGCAAGTCGGAAGCGCGGCCTTCATTTTCACCCGTTCATGGATGCAGTGGTTCGGTGGCTTGGGGATGGTGGTACTCTCCCTTGCCCTCGCCTTTGGCCGCGCCGCCGACATGCATCGGCTAGCCGATGCCGCTTCGCTGGAAGAGGACCCGTCGGAGAGTGTTCGCATCCACGCGCGGCGAGTGCTTTCAGTCTATCTCGCGCTGACGGCCTGCGGCTTCGCTTTGGTCCTGACCACCGGTCTGCCGATCTTCGAGTCGTTGATTCACACGCTCTCAGCTATCTCCACCGGTGGCTTTTCGGTCTATGCGGACAACCTGGCCGGCCTCGACCGCCAGGTCCAGCTGGCGATTCTGGCAGTCGCCTTCCTCGGCGCCCTGCCGCTCCCGGTATTCTACAGGGCGTTCGTCCATGGAGCTCGGAGCTTTGCCGAGGACTTGGAGCTGCGGGCGCTAACCACCGCGGTAGCCATCACCGCCTTGATGCTCTGGGCCCAAGGTCAGATGGCACCTGCGGACGCGCTGTTGCAGGCGCTCAGCGCTCAGACCGGCACCGGCTTTTCGACGCTGAACATCGGCACCCTGGAGCCGCAGGCCAAGTGGGTGCTGATCCTATCGATGGTGACCGGTGCGGGCGTCGGCTCGACCGCCGGTGGAATGAAGCTACTGCGTGTCCTGATCCTGATCCGAGTGCTTCAGCTTACCATCCTGCGCCTTCAGGTGCCGCGGCACGCCGTCATTGCACCCACCTTGGGCGGGCGACACCTGGATTCCCACCAGATCGAGCACGCGCTATTGCTTGTCGTGCTCTTCCCCCTCGTGATCCTGATTTCCTGGCTGCCCTTCCTTGCGGCGGGCTACGCCCCCTTGGATGCCTTGGTGGAGGTGGTCTCGGCGACGGCCACCGTCGGTCTCTCTACCGGAATCACAGGTCCCACGCTGGAGCCCGCATTGAAGGCCCTGTTGACGCTCGACATGCTGGCCGGCCGCGTGGAGATCATCGCGCTACTGGTACTGGTGTATCCTGGTACCTGGTACAAGCGCTGACCCTGGCGCCTCGTGGTTCTCCTCCTTCGAGCCACAAGGCCGGAGTTATACACGAACAAGGGGGCCAATCGGCATGCGGTTCATCTTCCTCGGCGGTGGGACTCTGTCCGTGCTCACCGCACGCATGCTCGTGGAGCGACGGCACGAGGTGGTCATCGTCGAGCGCGACCTGGAGGCGATCGAGAAATTGCAGGAAGAGCTGGATGTCGGCGTGATTCACGGCGACGGCAGCCGCCCCGCCATTCTCAGGGAAGCGGATCCCGAGACCACGGACCTTCTCTTCTGCTTGACCCATGACGATCAGGCCAACATCATCGCCAGCCTGGTAGCCCGTTCGCTCGGATTCAAGCGGGTCGTCACCAAGATCGACGACCCGGACCTGGAGCACATCTGCGCCGAGCTCGGCCTGGCAGAGTCGCTGATTCCCATGCACACCGTGGGCCGTTATCTGGCGGACATGGCCGAGGGGCAGAACATCATTGAGCTGTCGGACATCTTGCGTGGTGACGCTCGCATATTCTCCTTCCCGGTCACAGAGGCGGAGGCCGTGCGTGTTTCCGAGCTCTCGCTCCCGCAGTCGGCACGTGCCATTTGTGTCTACCGCAACGGGGATGAATTCCTGTTCGCCGAGGCCGATACACGTTTAAAGGCTGGGGACGAGGTAATTCTGCTCACCCGGGCAAGGGATCTCAGGGAATTGCGGGAGCGATTTGGCTGAGCTTCTTTGGTTGCGCCGACCCTGGATGCGAGCCCTGGGTTTCCATCTCTTTCACCATCGCCGCTACGTTAAAATTGCCGCGGATGCCCGCAAGACGCCACCGATTCATTGTCATTGCCCTAATACTGCTCGCCGTTGTCGCAGCGGGTTTGGCCTTGTGACACGACGGGATCCCTGCCCCCTAGGGTCAGTACTGACGAATCTGTTTCACCGCGAGTCGCTGCCCCCGGGATTCGCGACCAGCAACGGCCGCCATCGAGGCGGCGCAAGCGAGCATCGTTTGTCTTCGCCAGCACCGGGCTGGGACTTCTCATGTCCACCTTTATGCGAGCTCAGATCGCGGCCGTATTCGGCACCGCCATCGCAAGTGCCATCCCGACCCTGTTGTTCTCCGAAATGCTCATACCCGTGTCCGCCCTTACCGGACCGGCGCGCGTCATGGGCTACGGCTTCCCGAGCGCATGGTTTCATCACGTTAGCGTAGGAACCTTCATCAAGGGTCTGGGGGTTGCCGATCTTTGGCCGGGTTTGGACGTACACCGACCCAGATCAATCGTTAACTTTAGTCGCACAAGACAAGCAAATGACAGCGACTCGAGCATTTTCCAACGCCGATCTCAACCGAGCCCGATCGAAAAAGCCTCCCTGTCCAATGTGTAAAAAAGCCACTGCAGGCGTACTCGTCGTTGCAGCCGTCGCGCTCTTCGCGGCCATGTGGCTCGCCTCACCCGGATCTCCTGCGACCGAATCGATCACCGGCTTGGCAATGATCCTGGCGATCAGCTTG
>JAJDOL010000316.1 GCA_022340195.1 Chromatiaceae bacterium | reverse complement strand
GCTCCACCCGCTCAGAAAAGAGAGTCATTAACGCAAGCGACGGAGTAACCGATGCAAGCCGATTTCAACTTGCAGGAGCAGGACCCGAAAGATCGCCGCAGCGGATTTCGCAACGCAGCCGGTTTCCTGCTGATCGCCATTGGAATCGGCGTCGCGCTCCTTTTCTTCGAGGTTCAAGATGACACCAGGGTCGCTGACGACCCCGCTCTCGAGGCCCTCTTGAAAGCACAGTCGCGCCTCGCGCAGTCTTATGGACCGGAGCAGGACACGCTGAGCCAGTCGCAGGCGGCGCACCGTGAATTGAGGGCCGCAATCGATATGCTCGCCGCAGCAGAGCGGGCGGATCCGGAGACGACCGAGAAGATCGCGGAATTACGTACCAGTCTGAAGGCACTGGAGTCCCAGAAAGATTTTGAAGGGATGACATCCAAAGAGCTTCAGGCCAGATACCGAAAGTTGCGTACCGAGCTCGAGGCATTGATCAAGGGGCACCTGGAACGGCGCCATTGAGCGCTTGGCAGCGCCAGTCCGGACGCGCGTCACCAACCAGAGGCGGTCAATACATCCGGTGCCGGAACAGCCAGCCGGCCGCGGTCAGGCTCGTAAAACCGATGAGAGCCATGGGCCAGTATTGATCGAACAACAGGGCGTAGGAATCCCCTTCGAGAAAGACCCCACGCAGCACGACCAAGAAGTAGCGCAGCGGATCGAGGTAGGTGATGAGCTGCACCACCCACGGCATGTTCGAGATGGGCGTGGCGAAGCCGGAAAGGATGACCGCGGGCACCAGAAACAGGAAGGCGCCGAGCAACCCCTGCTGCTGGGTGATCGCGAGCGAGGAGATCATCAACCCGACACCGACGGCGGAGAGCAGGAAAAGGGCCATCCCGAGATACAGGGCGCCGATGGGGCCGCGTAGCGGGATGCCGAATCCATAGACGGCGATCAGGATGATCAGGCTGCCCTGCAGTAGCCCGACCAAAAGTCCGGGAAGCGACTTTCCGATCAGGATCTCCACCGGCCGTAGGGGCGTGACCAGGAGCTGGTCGAAGGTGCCCGCCTCGCGCTCTCTGGCCACGGAGAGGGCGGTCACGATCAGGGTCACCACGAGTGTGAGCAGCCCCACGATGCCGGGCACGATGAACCAGCGCGACTCCAGGTTGGCGTTGTACCAGGGGCGAATCTCCAAGCGCACCGGCAATCCTGGTTGACCATGGCGAACCGCCCAGTCCTCGTTGAAGTCGATGAGGATGGTGCGTACGTAGTTGAGCGCGATCATGGCGGTATTGGAGTTGCGCCCGTCGAGGATCACCTGCACCCTCCCGCTATTCCCGCGTAGCATATCGGCACTGAATCGGGGCCCGATATGCAGCACCAGCAGGGCCTCGCGATCGTCGATCGAGGGCGCCACCTGGGCGTCCTGGTCGATTCGTCGCGCGATTTGAAAGTTACGCGAGCCCTCGAAGCGGGCGATCAGCTCCCGGGCGGGTGCGCCACCGTCTTCGTCATAGACCGCCATCGGGGCCAAATTGAGGTCGTAGGTCGCGGCGAAGCCGAACACCAGGAGCTGGGCCACGGGCGGGCCGATCAGCACGAACCGGCTACGCGGATCGCGCAGCAACGCGAGCAGCTCCTTGATCACCAGAGCGAAGATGTTGGAGAGCATGGCCGTTACTGCAAGTCCTTGCGTGCTTTGCGTTGCAGGATCGCAAAGAAGACCAGCATCATCCCAAGCAAGGCGGCGGCATTGCCGAGCACGACGGGCCAGACGTCGCCGGCCAGGAACAGGGTCTGGAGAATGGCCACGAAGTAGCGCGCCGGAACCAGGTGGGTAATCACCTGAATCGGGGCCGGCATTGAGCCGAGGTCGAAAATGAACCCGGAGAGGATGAAGGCCGGAAGGAAGGTGACGAGGATGGCGATCTGCCCCGCCACGAACTGATTTTTGGCCACGGTGGAGATCAGGAGCCCCATCGCCAATGCCACCAGCATAAAGAGGGAGGAAGCGGCCAGCAGCACCCAGAAGGAGCCGCGGAGCGGCACCTCGAACAGCCACACGGCCATGGCGACGCTGAGCAGCATGCCGCCCATGCCGAGCACGAAATAGGGCAGCAGCTTGCCGAGCAGGATCTCGCGGATGCGGATGGGGGTGACCATCAGCGCCTCCATGGTGCCTCGCTCCCACTCGCGGGCCACCACCAGGGCCGTCAGCAGGGCACCGATCAGGGTCATGATGACCGCTACAAGACCCGGAACGAGGAAATTGCGACTGCGCAGGGCCGGGTTGAACCACACCCGCTGCTCTACCGCCGCCGGAGCCTCGAGCTCGCGTCCCTGCGCCGCGGCGTAGGCCTGCAGCCATGTCTGCCAGGCGCCCTCGACATAGCCTGCCGTGATGCGCGCCTGGTTGGCATCCACACCGTTGAGGATCACCCCGACCGGGGCGTCTCCGTGCCCGAGAAGGCGTCGGCCGAAGTCGCTGCGCAGCCAGACGATCCCGTCCACCCGGCGCTCGGCGAGGGCCTGCTCCGCCTCCTGGATGCTGCCGAAACGCTGCGGGCTGAAGTACTCGGACTGGTGGAAGGCGGCGGCGAAGCTCGCGCTCGCCGCATCGAGCTGCTCGATCACGACGGCGACGGGAATGTGCTTGGCGTCCAGGGACACGCCGTACCCGAATAGGAGCAAAAGTACCACCGGCATGACGAAGGCGATGGCGATGCTCGAGGGATCGCGCAGGATCTGCAGGCTCTCCTTGCGCACCATGCCCCGTAGCCTCATCAGGGAGCCTCCGCGCGCACCGCTCACGGCCGCGAATCCTCCTGCACGGCGCTGGAGCGCATCTCGATCAGGCCAATGAAGGCATCTTCCATGGTGGGGTCCGGCAGCTCGGCAGTGCGGAAACGGGACTTCATTTCCGCCGGTGTCCCTTGGGCCAGGGTCTCTCCGTCGGCCATGATCAAAAGTCGGTCGCAATAGTTGGCCTCGTCCATGAAGTGGGTGGTTACCAGCACGGTCACCCCTTGCTCCGCCAGCAAGTTGATGCGATGCCAGAACTCCCGCCGGGCGAGCGGGTCCACTCCCGACGTGGGCTCGTCCAGAAATAGAATATCCGGCTCGTGCATCAGGGCCGCGGCCATGGCAAGGCGCTGCTTGTAGCCCAGCGGCAGGTCGCTGCTCGCCCTGTCCGCGTAAGCCGCCAAATCGAATCCTTCCAGTGCCCAGCGGATACGCGCGCGGCGGGCGGGACGGCGCAGGCCGTACGCGCCGGCGAAGAAACGCAAGTTCTGCGCCACGGTCAGGTTGCCGTACAGGGAGAAACGCTGGGCCATGTAGCCGATACGCCCACGCGCCCGCGCCGCGGCGCGGCGCAGGTCGTGACCGGCCACCTGAAGTCGGCCCTCCGAGGCGGGCAGCAGACCGCACAGCATACGAAAGGTCGTGGTCTTCCCGGCCCCGTTGGCGCCGAGGAGCCCGAAAACCTCACCTCGCCGCACCTCGAAGCTGACCCCTTTGACAGCATAGAAGTCGCCGAAGCGGCGCTTTGCCCCCTCCACCGAAATCGCGGCCCCTTCACCGCCGCCCGTTGGCGGAGCGGGCATCGGCGGGGTCACCGATGCCCGCTGCGTAAGCCCCGAGCGCAACCGACTGACGAAGGCATCCTCGAAGCTCGGCTCCACCGGGTGCACATCGATGCACTTCCCGAGACCTTCCAGAGCCGACAGATCCGGCGGCGCGGGCTCGCGCATCACCACCCGCACGCGCTCGCCTTGGATGACGGCGTCCAGCACCCCCGGCAGCCCGGAGATCCGGGTCTGGAGCGAGCGTTTGGACATGCCGCCCACCGTCACCAGGAAGCTGTGGCCCACAAGCGGCCCGCTGAACGCGGACGGAGGTCCCTGGCCGAGAAGACGGCCCTGGTGTAGCAGAATGACGTCGTCGCAGCGCTCGGCCTCGTCCAGGTAGGCGGTGCTGAGAAGCACGCTCGTACCCTGGTCGCGCACCAGGCGGTAGACGATGGACCAGAGCTCTCGCCGCGAGACCGGGTCGACACCGACGGTCGGCTCATCGAGGAGGAGCAGACGGGGCGGCCGCACCAGGGTGCAGGCGAGGCCGAGCTTTTGTTTCATGCCGCCGGAGAGTCTACCGGCCAGGCGTTTGGTAAAGGGAGCGAGACCCACCAGGCGCAGCAGCTCTGCATAACGGTCGGGACGCTCCTCGGTCGGTACGCCCTGGAGGTCCGCGTAGAGGTCCAAATTCTCCCGTACGCTCAGGTCCTCGTAGAGCCCGAAGCGCTGGGGCATGTAGCCGATTGCGGACTGCACCTGAAGCGGCGCATCGGCGACGTCGATGCCGAGAACGCGGATGCTGCCCGCATCCACCCGCAGGAGGCCCGCAGCAAGACGCATCAGCGTGGTCTTCCCGGCACCGTCCGCGCCGATCAGTCCAGTGACCTTGCCGGGCTCGGCCACGAGGCTGACGCCGTCCAAAGCCCGGATGATGCGCTTACCGGAACGGAATGCCTTGCCCACGTTCTCCAGGACCAGGGCGGCGTCGGCGAGCGGTGCTTCCGCCATGCGATAAGTACCCTGTTCCACCTTATTTTGTATGTTCACAAAATAAGGTGGAACAGGGTACTAGTCGCCGCAGTGGTTCGCTTGCGCTGCGCCCGACTCGGGCTGCGCGAGCGGGATAGTCACGGTGGCCGGCATCCCTAAGCGCAGCTCGTTCTCGGGATTGCATACAAACACCCGCACCTGGTAGACGAGTCGCGTGCGCAGGTCCCGGGTTTCCACGGTCTTAGGGGTGAACTCGGCGGTAGGCGAAATAAAGCCGACCCACCCCGGATAGACCTTGTCGGGATAGCTGTCGGTGCGCACCTCGGCCTTCATCCCCGGCACGATGCGACCCAGGTCCGGCTCGGACACGTAGGCGCGGACCCACAGGGGCTCCGTCAGTGCCAGGGTCAGGGCCGGGGTCTGGGGCGAGGCCATATCCCCCGGCTCCAGGATGCGCTCGCGCACGATCCCGGCCGCCGGCGATGTCAGCGTGGCGTCGGCGAGACGCTCCTTCGCGAGTGTCAGGTTCGCGCGCTGGGCCGACAGCTCCGCCTTCGCCTGGGCGATGTCCTCCGCACGCGCACCTGCGACCGCCAAGGAGTAGCTTTCTTCCGCCGCTTGCGCCTCCGCCTCGGCCGCATCCGCGGCGGCGCGGGCCTGGTCCACGTCTTCCGTTGCGGCGAGCCTCTGCAAGCCGAGCTTGCGCTGGCGCTCGTAGGTGATCTGGGCGTTCCGCGCCTTGGCCTCGAGGGCATCCGCTTGTGCCCTCGCCCGACGGATCTCCTCGGGTCGGTTCCCGGCCTCGAGTCTGCCCAGGGCCTGCACTTGCGCGTCCACGGCGGCCTGCGCGGCCGCGACCTCAGCCGCGAGCTTCTCACTGTGCAGCCGACCCAGCACTTGGCCGGGCCGTACGGGGTCTCCCTCCTGAACCAGCAACTCCCCGATGTGCTCGCTGGTACCAAACGCCAAGTCGACCTCCCGAATGTCGACGTTTCCAAATAGGGTAAGCGCCGTCTCGACTGGCATTTGGACGCGTCCGTACAACCACCAGTAAGCGGCGCCGGCCCCGACGAGAAGGATGGGGAGCAATAGCAGCTTCTTGTTCACAATCTCATATGATTCATCGAATAGCCCGCGCAAGCAACGGGCCGGCTCCCATCTTACTGCAGAGACATGTTGCCGTGTGCAGGTCGGCTGCCCCCCCTTTTTTACCGCACACAGTCGGGATTCGAATGGTCCTGACTCGAAAAGCAGGGGTCCGCTCGGCCCATGGCCCCATTGCGCGTAAGCATAACAGCAATTGATCTTGGCCATTTTCCCCGGATCGACGGTGAAAAGCGGCGCCGCAGCGGGATGAGGCGGCTCCCGAAAAATCCTCGACATCGACCCACTCTAAGTAGACCGCTCTACCTCATGCTCATCGGGGTCCCCCCTTGCCATTCGGCAAGGTTCCGGAAAGGTCCTGACGAGGCGACCGCGCCTAAGCTGTCTCCAACGTCGCTGCCCACGCAGCGACGACCAACCCAGGAGACAGGTCATGAAATCGGTACGAAGAAGTGTCATCTCGATCACCGTTACGGGTGTGCTGACGGGCACCGCACTGGCTGCGCTAGCCGACACCGCCAAGGGCAAACCCTTCGAGGGAGTGGTAGTGGAAGACGTTGTGGTCGTGGAGCAGTTTCCGACCGAAGTGCAGAGCGGCTCCGTCCAGGTGAAGGACGACAGCGAGACGGCGCTGCTGGCCCGGGCCAAGATTACCTCCGGTGAAGCCGCACGGATCGCCGAGAAGGCACTGCCCGGTAAGGCAGTGGAAACCCGACTCGACGAGGAGAACGGCTACCTGGTGTGGGAGGTCGAGATCGCCGGCGACCAGGGGCAGGAGACTCAGCTGAAAATCGACGCCGGCGATGGGCGCCTGTTGGCCGTCGAAGCGGACCGGAAAGGCGAGCATGAGGATGAGAATGACCGCGACGAAGAAAAGCACAGTGGCTGGAAGTTCTGGGAGGAAGACCATGACAGGGACGACCGGGACGACGAGCGCAGTTGAGCTCTATCGGGGGACGCGACGGCCGCTGGGGTCGTCGCTCCCTCCCAACTGCACCGACGCGATCACGCTGAAAATCCGCACAACCGCATAGGAGAACAACAGTGAATGCCATCGATCGACTCGATGCCGGCGACCTTCTGATCAAGGTCCCGGTCGTTATCACCATCTACTTTTGGATCATCAAGGTCCTTGCCACCACGGTGGGGGAAACCGGCGCGGATTATCTGATCTTTAATTTCGACTTCGGTCTCGGCGCCACATCCGTGGCGATGAGCGCTCTGCTGGCCGCCTTCCTGTATGCACAGGTCAAGAGCAAGACCTACGTGCCCTGGCTGTACTGGGTAACGGTCGTGCTCGTGAGCATCGTCGGCACCCTCATCACCGACAACCTGACCGACAACCTCGGCGTCCCGCTCGAGACCACCAGCATCGCGTTCAGCCTCGCCATGATCGGGACCTTCGGACTCTGGTACCTGAAGGAGCGGTCGCTGTCGATTCACAGCATCTTCACCGCAAGGCGGGAGCTTTTCTACTGGGCGGCCATCCTCTTCACCTTTGCCCTGGGCACCGCCGCGGGCGACCTCGCTGCGGAATCCCTGGCCTGGGGCTATGCCAGATCGGGCCTGGTGTTCGGCGGCGCTATCGCGGTGATCGCGATTGCGTTCTTCGCGTTCAGGCTCAATGCCATCCTCGCCTTCTGGCTGGCCTACATCCTGACCCGACCGCTGGGCGCCTCGTTCGGCGACTACCTGTCGCAACCGGTGAGCAACGGCGGGTTGGGACTCGGCACGGTGGTCACGAGTGCCTGGTTCCTCGCGGCCATCCTGACCCTGGTGGCGTTTCTGACCTTCACCCGGTTGGACGCGCCGCGACTGCCCGCAGATGCACTGCAGCTCCAGGTGGACGAAAGCGCCTGATCGTCGACAGATCGCTGGCACAAACGCTGGCAACGGAGGACTCAACCATGTTGGTCAATGCCAACCACATCAAGCTGACGCTGAACGGCCGAGCGATCCTGCAGGACGTCAGCGTCCACATCGAGCGGGGCGAGATCTACGGGCTGCTCGGGCCCAACGGGGCCGGCAAGAGCACCAGCATCGCTGTCCTGCTCGGGCTGTACGAGCCGGACGACGGCGACGTGCGACTGTTCGATGAGACCTACGGCGATCCGCTGGCACTGCGGCGGCGCATCGGGGTGATGCCGGAACATGCCGGATTCTACGAATGGATGAGCGCCAAGGACTACCTGGCCTGGTACGCGAGCTTCTACGGGGGCCTGCAGCAGCCGGTCGCCGATCTACTGCACCTGGTGGGTCTGGGCGACAGCGGCGGGCGGGCCATCGGCCGGTTCTCGCGCGGCATGCAGCAGCGCCTCGCCCTGGCGAGGGCGCTGGTCGACGGCCCGGAGTTGCTGATCCTCGATGAGCCGACCAACGGCCTGGACCCGCGCGGGCGGCGGGAGGTTCATGACCTGCTGCTGCGACTGGCCGCGGAGCGTGACGTCGGCATCCTCTTGTGCACGCACCTGCTCGATGACGTGGAACGCCTGTGCGGGCGCATCGGCATCATCGACCGTGGCCGCACGCGCCTGGAAGCAAGTCTGCAGGAGCTGGCGGCTGTGCACGCGGCGGGCAGGCGCTTTCGCCTGCGCCTGGAGCGGCCACCGGCTGACCCCTCGTCGCTGCCTCCCGGCGTAACCCTGACGGGCGAGGGCCAAGGCTGGTGGCACTGCCTCGTCGCCCCGGACAACACCACGCCGTTGCCAACCCTATGGGAGGACATGCTGGTGGGGCATGACTGGCAAATTGCCGAGATCCACGCCGCGGGCGGCGGTCTGGAGGCGCTCTACCTGCAAATGACCACAGGCAGCGACAACGAGATAAAGGAGGAAGCCGCATGAGCGCGACCACCCAAATTGCCCGCAAGGAGCGCGGGGCGCTGTTGCAGGACCAGCGCGGGCTGGGCTGGCTGCTGGCCTTCAGCGGCGTGCTCTCCGCCTTCGCCCTGCTGTTGATCAGCAACCAGGAGCTGAGCCTGCTGGACAATGCCCAGGTCGTCTACATGCTGGCGGGCACGGTCACCGCCGCGGGGGCGGTAATCGCGGTGATCCTGGGCGCCGACGCCTTTGCCGGGGAGCGCGAGCGCGGGACCCTGGTACCCCTGCTCATCGCGCCGATCTCGACCTCGGAGCTGCTGATGGGCAAGGCGCTGGGACTGGTCGGCGCCTGGGCCCTGATGTACTTGCTGTCCCTGCCCTACCTGTGGGCGGTGGGCGCAGGCGGCCAGAACCTGGTGCAGGCAATCCTCTACCTGGCGCTGTTCGGAACCCCGGTCGTGCTCGGCTTCGGTTACCTCGCAATGGCGCTGTCCGCCCGCAGCGGAAGCGTCCTGACCTCGCTGCTGACCGGCCTGATCCTGCTGCTGTTTACCGCCAGCCCCTTGCTGCTCGGACCTGGGCTGCGCAACAGCACGATCGGAAAGGCGCTCGACACGGTCAACCCCTTTTCGGGGGCGCTCAATACCTACGATGCAGTAATCATCGACAGCGACCCCTTCCTGGCGCAACTGCCGCGCTTGGCGCTGGTGCTGGCCTGGCTTGCCATCGCCTTCCTGGCTGCGCGCAGGACGGCGCGCCGGCCCCGCTTCCGCTGATAAGGAGCACGAACATGAAACGTCTACAGCCAATACTGCTCGCCACCCTGCTCCTCGCAGGCCTGGCGCTGGGTACGGCGCGGGCAGCCAATGTTAACATCGGCCTGCAGCCCGACAAGACCAATCCCAGTACCCCGACCATGGGCGACTGGATGCATTTTCACAGCCTGATCACCAACACCAGCGAGCAGCCGATTGAGGGGCTCGTGGCATGGATCAGCCTGGTGGAGGTCACGCCGGGACGCGAGCAGCCCATGGACATGGAGGACTGGGGCGCACAGAAGGCGGTAACCGGCACCAGGCTGGCACCGGGTGCGCCCCTGGCCACCGATTGGCCAATTCGTCTGATCCAGAGTGGCGACTACCGCGTGGTGATCAGCGCCACCGACCGCAACGAGCAAACGGTCTATACCAGCCCCACCTCGCAGTTTCATGTGGCGCGCAAGCCGGTCGTCGAGTCCAGCCGCATCCTGCCGGTGGCCCTCGGCCTGCCGTTGCTGATCGCCGGGGCGATGGTTTATCGCGGCTGGCGGCAGCGTCGCCTTACCTGAGGGGCAACGGCCGCATCGAGCATAGCCTAGCCGGTTCGGGCGGTGGCGGGCGCCGGCGCGGCTTGAGAACAACTGAAGAGGGATCCAATGACAACCAGAGATCGTCGGCTCTGGCGCGCCCCTGTGGGATGGACATTGGCGGGCATGACCATGGCGCTTTCCGGTTGCGCCAGCTACGCACCAAAGCCGTTGAGCGAACGCACGGACTTGGCGCCATCGCTCAATCGGCTCGAGCTCGCAGAACCGAATGCCGCTGCCAGGGCGGAATCCGGGCTGAGCCTGGAAGAGCTGACAGCCTTGGCGGTGCGCAACAATCCAGATCTGAAGGCGAAACGAGAGCGACTGGGCGTGGCGAATGCCCAACTCTACGCGGCGGGTCTGCTCCCCGACCCCCAATTGAGCACGAATCTGGACTCTCCCACCGGCGCCAGCACCGGACTGGTGACTGCCTACGGCGTCGCCTTAGGATACGACATCGTTCCGCTGGTGACCCGCGGTGCGCGGGTGCAGAGCGAGCGCCAAGCGGCAGCGCAGGTCGACCTCGGACTGCTGTGGGAGGAGTGGCAGGTGAGTCAACAGGCGCGGACGATGGCCGTACGCTGGGCGAGCGAGCGCGCCCAGTTGGCGTTGCTTGAGCAGATGCGCGATCTCTACCGCAAACGCTATCGGTTTTCCGCGGAAGCGCTGCGCCAGGGCAATCTGACGGTTGACGTTGCCGGCACGGATTTGACCGCGCTGCTCGACACGCTGAGTCGGCTCAATCAGCTCGAGCAGTCCCACAACGAAACGGAAAATGCCCTGCACCTGCTCTTGGGACTTGCCCCGCAGGCACCTTTGGCCGTAGAAGTGCCGCCCCCACCACCGCCGGAAGCTCCGGGCGCTTTGCAGAAGCTGCTGCCAAGCCTGCCGGAACGGCGTCCGGACCTGCTGGCGTTGCAGGCCGGATATCGTAGTCAGGAGGCCAAGGTGCGCGCGGCCATCCTCTCGCAGTTCCCTTCCTTCAGCATCGGGATCAACCGTGCCCGGGATACCGGCAGCGTATACACCAGCGGGTTCAACGTCGGCCTCAACCTCCCCCTTTTCTCCGGAAATCGCGGCGCCATCGCAATCGAGCGCGCCACGCGCAAGCAGTTGCACACGGAATACCAGGCGCGGCTGGACCAGGCCGTGGTGGACATTGACAAACTGACACGGCTGCAAGGCATCGTTGCCGCCCAGCAGCGCCGACTGGACGAATACCTGCCGACCCTGGGTCGCATGGTGGAACAAACGCGTAAGGCTTCACTGCGGCAGGACATCGATGCGCTGACCTTTCTCAACATGGAGACGACCTGGATCGGCAAGCGCCTGGAGCGCATCCAACTCGACCAATCGCTGTGGGAGAGTCACGTCGCCCTGCAGACACTGCTGGCTGTTCCGCCGAGGCTGGCAGCCTCTGGGTTTCCCTCTGCTGCCACACGACATATCGCCGGGAAGAATAAGCGATGAAGCACGAGCGGTGCATTGCGGTCGTCTTGGCCTTGGGCGCAGCATGTCTCGATACACAGGCCGACAGCCCCTCGGTACAGGTTCGCCTGGCCCCGGTTACGCAACAACAGGTTAGCGACATCCTGACCGTCTACGGTCGTGTGCATCCGGATCCCGATGCGGTACTGACTGTCGCTATGCCCCACGCGGGCTTGATCACCCGCGTGGCGGCCCGACTTGGTCAGCGCGTCAAACGCGGCGACACCTTGATCGAGCTCAGCACGTCACCCGCTGCGCACATGCAGTACCAACAGGCGCGAGACGCCGTGGACTATTCGCTTGGCGAACTGTCGCGAATGGAGCAACTACTGAAGGAACAACTGGCCACCAAGGCCCAGGTCGGCGCGGCGCGCAAAGCGCTGGCCGACGCCCGTAGCAGCTTGCAGGCGATCGAGGCGCAGGGTGCTGACCGCGCGTTGCAGACCCTGGTCGCGCCTACCGATGGCATCGTTGTCACGTTGAATGTCGGTCAAGGGGATCGCGTACAGGCCGATACGGCCGCCCTTGCGATCGCCAGCGGCGACCGTCTTATCGCCGTGCTGGGTGTCGAGCCCGAAGACCTGCCTGCGCTCCACCCCGGCACCCCGGTAAAGATTCGCTCCGTGTTCAGGAGCGACGAGGAGATAGACAGCCGACTAAGCGTTGTGCACGCGATGATCGACCCCCAAACGGGCCTAGTCGATGCGCTTGCGCCGGTATCCGACGGACGTGTTCGGCGACTGATCATTGGTAGCTACCTGGTCGCCGATCTGCTTCTCAACCAGCACACCGGCGTCGTTGTGCCGCGCAGCGCCGTCTTGCGTGACGCCCAAGGCAGCTTTGTATTCACCGTCGTCACCGGTAAGGCCAAGCGCATTGCCGTGGAAACCGGCGTCGAGCACGGCGACTGGATCGAGATCACCAGAGGATTGGAGGCCGCCGAGCGGGTCGTCGACAGCGGAAATTACGAGCTTGCCGACGGCATGGCGGTTCGAGAGGCCGAGTAACCATGGACGTCGCACACTGGGCGGCTAAGCATCGCCGCTCCATTCTTTCTTTGATTACGATCCTGGCGCTTGCCGGGATCGTCGCCGGCTTGAAATTACCCGTCGCCCTGTTTCCGCACGTGGATTTCCCGCGCGTGGTGGTGTCGCTGGATGCGGGCGACCGCCCCGCCGATCAGATGGCCATCGCGGTCACCCGCCCGGTGGAGCAGGCGGTGCGCTCGGTCCCGGGGGTGGCCGGCCTGCGCTCCGCCACCAGCCGCGGCAGCGCCGAGCTCTCGATCAACTTCAACTGGGGCGAGGACATGGTGGCCGCCATGCTGCAGGTGGAGTCGGCGGTCAACCAGGCGTTGCCGGAATTGCCGCCGGGGACCCGCTTCAGTGTGCGGCGCATGGACCCGACCGTTTTTCCCGTGGCGGCATACAGCTTGACCTCGGACAGCCAGTCGCTGGTACGGTTGCGCGATCTGGCCAACTACCAGCTGGTGCCGCTGCTGTCGTCCATCGACGGCGTGGCGAAGGTGTCGGTGTCGGGCGGAGAACAGGCCGAGTACCGGGTAGAGGTGGACCCCGAAAAGCTCGCCGCCTTCGGTCTGACCTTCGGCGATGTGGCCAAGTCCGTCTCGGCCAGCAATGTGCTAAAGGCCGTCGGGCGCCTGGAGGACCACTACAAGCTCTATCTGCTGCTGTCCGATACCCGCATCCGCTCGCTGCAGACCATCGAGGAAACCGTATTGCGCAGCGGCGCCGACGGGCTGGTGCGACTCGAGGATATCGCCCGCGTCTATCCCGCCACCGTGCCGCAATGGCTGCGGGTCACCGCCGACGGCCACGATGCCGTGCTGGTAGAGGTCTACCAGCAACCTGGCGGGAACACGGTGCAGATCGTCGATGACGTCAAGCAACGCCTGGACGGTTACCGGGACAAGTTGCCCAGGGGCACGCAGATCGCCAACTGGTACGACCAGAGCCAGCTGATTACCGAGTCCGCCAAAAGCGTACGCGATGCCATCGCGATCGGCGTGGGATTGGCCGCGATCGTCCTGCTGATGTTTCTGCGCAGTCTGAAGATCACCCTGGTGGCGATACTGATCGTGCCTTCAGTGCTGGCCAGCACCATCTTGTTGCTCGATGTCTTGCACATGAGCTTCAACATCATGACGCTGGGCGGCATGGCGGCAGCCGTGGGCCTGATCGTCGACGATGCCATCGTCATGATCGAGCAAATCATCCGGCGCCTGCGCCAGCGCAGCCTCGACCTGGCTCTGACCATCCGCGAGGCGGCGATCGAGTTCACCCCGCCACTGGCCGGCTCTTCCGCGGCAACCATTATCATCTTTGCGCCGCTGGCGTTTCTCAGCGGCGTCACCGGCGCCTTCTTCAAGGCGTTGTCGCTGACCATGGCCAGCAGCCTCTTCATCTCCTTTCTGCTGGCCTGGTTGGCCGTGCCATTGCTCGCGGAGCATCTACTGAACCGCAGGGATGCCGAAAGAGAGGACGTGGGCGCACTGTTCCAACGCCTGCAACGGGGCTACTCCCGGCTGATGCGGCGCTTGATGAACACACCGGCACTGGTCCTGGTTGGCGTCGTACCTTTGCTTGTGGTCGGGTATGTAGCCTACCAGCAGGTCGGTTCCGGCTTCATGCCCCACATGGACGAAGGCGGATTCATTCTCGACTACCGGACCCTCGCCGGCACGTCATTGACGGAGACCGATCGATTGCTGCAGCAGGTGGAGACGATCGTGCGCGCCGATTCCGCCGTGGAAACCTATTCGCGGCGCACCGGGCTCCAACTCGGCGGCGGCCTTACCGAGGCCAGCGAGGGCGACTTTTTCGTGCGCCTGAAACCCTTGCCCAGGCCGCCTATCGATCAGGTCATGGACAGGATTCGCGACGACATTGAAGCCGAGGTTCCGGGCCTCGAAGTGGAGATGGCCTTGCTGATGGAAGACCTGATCGGCGACCTGACTGCCGTCCCTCAGCCAATCGAGATCAAGCTGTACAGCGACAGGCCTGACGAGCTGATGTCAGTGGCGCCGCGGGTCGCCGGCGCGATCGGCAAAATTCCCGGCGTCGTCGATGTCAAAGATGGCGTCGTTCTGGCTGGCGATGCGCTCGAGATCATCGTCGATCGAGACAAGGCCGCCTTGGAGGGTATCGATCCCGACCTGGTTACCCAGGAGCTCGATGCCTGGTTCAATGGCTTGGTGACCACGCAGGTTCAGGAAAATCTCAAGCTGGTCGGTGTACGTGTCTGGGTGCCGCCTTCGGCGCGGGATAAAACCAATGCGATGGATAAGATCTGGCTACGCGCCCCGGACGGGCATCGCCTGCCGCTCAAGCGTATCGCTCATGTGTCGGTAGAAACCGGCCAACCGCAGATAGCGCGTGACAACCTGAAACGCGTGGTCGCTGTCACCGCCCGTATCAGCGGACGCGACATGGGCTCGACCCTTCGCGATGTGCAACAGGCATTAGCGCAACCGCAGCTGTTGCCCGGCGATATGTATTACCAGCTCGGCGGCCTATACAAACAGCAACAGATTGCCTTTCGCGGTCTGATCGCCGTGTTTGTCGCCGCACTGGCACTGGTGTTCCTGCTGCTCCTGTTCCTGTACGAGGAGCTCGCCGCCGCGATCGCGATTTTAACGGCGCCTCTGCTGGCCATGGCGGCGGTGTTTACCGGCCTGTGGTTGACGGGTATCGAGCTGAATATCACCGCCATGATGGGCATGACGATGATCGTAGGCATCGTCACCGAGGTATCGATCTTCTATTTCTCCGAATACCACGACCTGTTGCAGAGGAAGACCGAGAAAGAGGCGGCCCTGGTTCAGGCCGGCAACAATCGCCTGCGGCCCATCGCCATGACCACCCTGGCCGCCATCCTCGCCTTGCTGCCACTGGCGCTGGCGTTGGGTCAAGGCTCGCAGATGCAACAGCCTTTGGCGGTCGCCATCATCTCCGGCCTGTTCTTCCAGATGCCGCTGGTGCTTGTGTTCACCCCTGTGCTCTATCATCTGCTGTCGCGCGTTGGCCGCCGTTGAGGAACCTGGGCTCGCCGCCCGGCGACGCTGGGCAAAGGGTGGGGCTGTCAGGGCAATGCGTCCTGGGTGCCGCACGTCGGCGCGCGTTCGGTACCTTGGGTGAAATCGATCAGCGACAGATCGCCGCGCGTGAAGAAAGAGCCACCCAGCAAATAACCCCCGATCATGGGCTTGACCAAGGGAGCACGACAGCTGCGCTGTACCTGGCCGGTTTGCTTCAGCGATTGGACAAGAAGATCGGCCGCCGCATCCACGTCGGGCGAGATCTGGTGCAACAAGCCCCGGTGTATGCCAACGTGCTCCCTGGCGATGCCGGCGAATAGCATGTCCTTTCCGATGCGATAGGGTGTCTGCCAGAGCCGAAGCGTGGCGACCGACTTGGCGCCTGCCCGTTCGACCGATGTTTCCAGGGCAAGGTCATTGACCTGTCCGTTCCAGAAGGCTGGCGCCAGCGGCGCGGTGGTGTAGTCCAGGCCCTGCCTGAGAAGCCGCGTCATGTTCAGCAGATCGATCTTGATGGCCGTGAGCCAGCCCGCAGCCGTCAAGCTGGACAACAGGGTATCGGCATTCCTCGCCACCAGAACGAAGCCCACAGGTTGCTCGGCTTCGCCAAGCAGGGTCTCGGTATAGGCCAGGTGCTGCTCGATCAGGTAATCGTTTATCGGCTTATTGAGCTCGACGGTCTGCAGCGGCGCCGCGACCTGGCGAGGCGGTTGCCAGTGGAGGGTAAGGCCCGCACAACCGGCCAAGGCGATCGCGCCCAATCCCGCTGCGACCCCGCACCGCGCGGGCTCGACCGGCGCCTGCCAGCCGACTTTCCCGGTGGCGGTCAGCCATTCGCTCAGGCTGATGTCGACGATCAGCCACAGCGCCCCAACAAGGTAGCCCGCCCAGACGTCGCTCAGGTAGTGCACGCCGAGCAGGATGCGGCTCAGGCCAATCAGCAGGATCAGGGAGCCCGCCAGAAAAAACAGATTGACCTTGACCGTCCATCGCTTGGCGGAGCGAATCAGTAGATAGGCCAGGAAACCGTAAAAAGGCCACGGCGATCGTCGCGTGGCCACTGGGAAAGGAGTACGAGGTCTCGAGCAAGACGGCCTCGATCGGCCTCGGCCGATGAAAAGCATGCTTGCCGAGCCATGTGAACGCCGAGGCTCCCAAGCTGGTCACCAGCAGAGGAAACGCCAGCCAAGGGCGACGCACCAGCCAGAGGATCGCGCATGCCGTCGACAACAAGAGAGCGATGACGGATCCACGGCCGAGACTGGTGATCCAGATGAATGGCGGTATCAACTCCGGCACACGGAATTTGGCGATCAGTTGTGCCACCGCATGATCGGCGGAAACGATCGAGTCCGCGGTGAGGATGTCTTCGACGATGCCGCCAAACAGCGCGAACACATAGCCGAATGCGATAATGAGGAGTGTCAAGGGAAGCCCGTAGAAGTGCGAACGATCGGCCCGGTTGGCCAGAAACCGGACGAATCGCGGGTGGCGCCGCACGAACCGAGCGACATAGGGGTTACTGCGGATAGCGCCGGCGATGGAGCGGGAAAGGGAGACGATCAACCGCAGGATCGCCGGGCCGTGGCGCAGCACCGCACGCTTCAGGAGCCACAGCAGCAGCCAGAGGAGCAGCAAGGCGAACAGCGCCATTCCGACCCGCGACATCCAGGCCTGAGCGAGGGTCAATGACTGGCCGAACAGGTAACCGCCTCCGACCCACTGCAGACCCCAACCGATGCCGCCGAGCACATTCCAGAAGAAGAAGGTGTGGCGCCGCATACCGAGGGTACCGGCGACGAACGGGGCGATCTCCTTGATGCTGGGGATGAAGCGGCCGAGAAAAACGCTCTTGGCGCCATGTTCGTCAAAGAACCGGCGCGCCTGCTCGAAGTGCTCGGGTTTCAGGAGCCAGACCCCCGTCGTGGGTCCAAATGCGGCCGTAACGACCGCCCAGCCAAAAATTGAGGTTGTCTCCCAGGATGGCGCCGGCAACGGCAAACCACAGGATACCTGCGAAATCCAGATGTCCGGTAGCCGATAGCGCACCGAGCAGCAGCAACAGGGTGGAGCCCGGTAGCAGCAGGCCGATGACGAGGGCGGTTTCCAGAAAGGCGGCGAAAAATGCCACCCAATAACCAAGCAGGCGAAAATGCTCGATTGAGGGCAGGATGCTGTTGAATAGCTGCTCTATCATGAACTTTGTCGAGAAGGAACAGGTACTCGGAGGCGGAGAGCTCTAATCCTGGATTTGGCAGTTAACCGCGCCGAAATCGCTCACCAACTTTGCCGAATGGATAAGCACCGGATCAGCGGAGAGACGCCGGGGCAGTGCCAACCGCCTCGTATGTGAGCCCGAACACCGTGTCGGTCATCCAGCGCCGAAACCCCTCGTTGTCCATGAACTGCTTGAACAGCTCGGTGTCGTCCTTCAGGACGGCCGTCATCACGCGTGCCAACGCCTTGTCGTGCTCGATGCGGGCGTTCTGCTTGTCCGAGTTCCTCCTGGCGTTCCGATAGGCCCCGTCGGCGGAGACCCGGCTCGGGATGTCCTCGGTGATGAGCTTGTGCACGCGGTCGGCGTCGGTCCAGGGGATGTTGCCGAACTGATCGTTGAAGGCCTCGAGGATATTGGAGAGCCGATCCAGCTCCGGCTCGGGCTTGCGGCCCCCGCCCGTGGCGGGCACCGGCTCGATCTCCGCGTCCGCGTCAGGGAGCTGGAGCTTCACCGCCGCCTGCTTCTCGACCCGGTAGCTGTCCATGTCGATGGCTTCGAGGATGCCCTTGGCCAGGTCCTCCTCGACCGGGGCGGGCAGCTTGGGCACCAGGAAGTTGAGGAAGATCGAGAGCTTCTCCCACTCCGCGTTGCTGTAGGGCAGGATCGCCGAGAGGAAGCCGTAGGTGCGCAGGAACGCCTTGGCCTTGCCCTTAAAGTCGACCTGACCGTCCTCGTCGAGCTGCGACCTGTAGCCCGCCACGCAGGCGTCGAGGATCGGGTCGAGGGCATCGCGCTCGGCGCCCCCGAGATAGCGCCCCGCAAGGTCCTCGACCTGTATGGGCATGTAAACCTGGTAGCCGTCGAGCGTGGCCTTCAGGTCGTGGAGCTTGTCCGGATCCGTCTCCTCGGCCAGGATCGTGGTGCGGTAGTAGTCGCTGAATGCCTGCTGGATGCTGTCCACGTCGTTCATGAAGTCCAGCACGAAGCAGTCATGCTTCCGGGGGTGCGCGCGGTTGAGGCGCGAGAGGGTCTGCACCGCCTTGATGCCGGAGAGCTGCTTGTCCACGTACATGGTGTGCAGCAGGGGCTCGTCGTAGCCGGTCTGGAACTTGTCGGCGCAGATCAGGAAGCGGTAGGGGTCCTCTTGGATCTTGTCGGCGATCCGCCCGGAGGGGAAGCCGTTGAGCGAGGCCTCGGTGACCTTGGCCCCGCCCCACTCTTTGTGGGAAAAGTCGTGCTCGCCCGAGAAGGCGACGATGCCCAGGTACGGGCTCTTGCGCTCGGCCAGGTAATCGCCGATGGCCTGGTGGTACTGGATGGCCCGCTCGATGCCGCTGGTCACCACCATGGCCCGCGCCTGCCCGCCGATCTTCTTGAGCGCCAGGACCTGCTCGTGGAAGTGGTCGACCATGATCTCGGCCTTGAGGCGGATGGCGTGGTCGTGGCTCTCCACGTAGCGGCGCAGCTTCCTCGAAGCCCGCTTGGTGTCGAATTCCGGGTCGCCCTCCACCTTCTTGATGAGCTTGTAGTAACTCTGTACCGGCGTGTAGTGCCGCAGCACGTCCAGGATGAAGCCCTCCTGGATCGCCTGCTTCATGCTGTAGCTGTGGAAGGGGTGATGCTTGACCGTGCCGTCCGGCTGCGGGTCGGGCTCGCCGAAGATCTCCAGGGTCTTGTTCTTTGGTGTCGCGGTAAAGGCGAAGTAGCTTGCGTTGGGCAGCATCTTCTTCGCCTGCATCCGCCGCTCCAGGGCGTCGTTGACGGTGTCCTCGGGGTCCGGCCGCGTCTCGCCGAGGGCTTCGCTGATCGCGGCGGAAGTCTTCCCGCCCTGGCTGGAGTGCGCCTCGTCGATGAGGATGGCGAAGCGCCGCCCGCGGTGTTCGGCCCCTATCTCGTCCAGGATAAAAGGGAACTTCTGGACCGTGGAGATGATGATCTTCTTGCCGCTCTCGATGAACCGGCGCAGATCGCCCGAGTGCTCGGCGTGGCCCAGGGTCGCGCCGACCTGGGCGAACTGCTTGATGGTGTCCCTGATCTGCCGGTCGAGGATGGTGCGGTCGGTGACCACGACGATGGAGTCGAAGACGGGCGCGCCGTCCTTCTCAAGACCGATCAGCTGGTGGGCGAGCCAGGCGATGGAGTTGGACTTGCCGCTGCCGGCCGAGTGCTGGATCAGGTAGCGCCGCCCGGTGCCCTTCCGGCCCGCGTCGGCCAGGAGCTTGCGCACCAGGTCGAGTTGGTGGAACCGGGGCCAGATCTGCACCGCCTTCTTGCGGCCGGTCTTAGGGTTCTTGATCTCGACGATCTGGGCGTAGTTCTCCAGGATATCGGTCAGGCCCTCCGGGGTAAGAATGCGCCTCCACAGGTAGTCGGTCTTGAGGCCCCCGCCATGGGTACCGATGTTGGGCGGGTTTCCGGCCCCGTCGTTCCAGCCCAGGTTGAAGGGCAGGAACCAGGACGCCTTGCCCTTGAGCTGAGTGCAGAATCGCACCTCCTGGTCGTCGACGGCGAAGTGCACCACGCAGCGCCCGAGCTCGAAGAGCCTCTCGCGCGGGTCGCGGTCGCGCTTGTACTGCTGGACGGCGTCCTCGACGGTCTGCTTGGTGAGGCTGTTCTTCAGCTCGAAGGTGGCCACCGGCAGGCCGTTGATGAAGAGGCCGAGATCCAGGGCGAGACGGGTCTCGTCGCGGCTGTAGCGCAGTTGCCGGGTGACGCTGAAGCGGTTGGCCTTGTGCTGCTCCCGGGCCTTGGGGTTGCCCGGGGACGGTGTGCCGTAGAAGAGGTCCAGGTGGTGCGGGCCGTGCTTGATGCCGTGGCGGAGCACGTCGATGGTGCCGCGCTTGGAGATCTCGCCTTGGAGGCGGGCCAGGAGCTTGCGGCGGGTTGGCCCGTCCTCGCCGAGGTCGAGTGCCTCGGCCACCAGGGGCTGCGTCTCGCGCAGGAAGGTCCTGAGCTGGGCCAGGTCGACGCAGTACTCGCGGTCGTAATCCTCGGCGGTGCCGCCGATCCAGCCCGCGCCGCCGTAGGCCGTCGGCGGCTTGCCCACCCAGTCCCGCTTGGCCGGGTCGCACGGGTGGCCGGTCAGGGCCGTGCAGATCAGCCGTTCGAGGCCGCGCTCGCTGGTGTCGGTAGTCATCGTGCCGCCCTCTTCCGAAGCCGAACGCATGCCGCAGGAGTTCCCCGGGGCCCCGCCATCAAGTACCCATCAAGTACCCATCAAG
>JAJDOL010000290.1 GCA_022340195.1 Chromatiaceae bacterium | reverse complement strand
GGTACCGCCTCCAGTGCGCGGGCAGAGAAGACCAAAGCGCGGATTGAGAGCTATCGCCAACTGGGCCGCACCGACATTCGCATGAGCGACATCTCATGCGGTACCGGTCGGTTGCCCTCGGCGTCCCTGGTGCTGCGGGCCATTGATCGGGGAATCAACTATTTCGATACCGCCCCCGACTACGGCCGCAGCGAGGAGTACATCGGCGAGGCCCTTTCACGTTTCAAGCAGCGGGACAAGGTATACGTCGCCTCCAAGTTCTGTGACCCAGTGGGTTACGAGGCCGGCGTCAGCCATCTGCAGGCAAGCAAGGGGAAGGCTGACTACAAGGCCGCGGTGGCGGGCAGTCTGAAGAGGTTGCGGACCGACTACCTGGACGTTGCCTTCGTACACGCCATGGGCGAAGTCGATGACTACGATCGCGAGCGCGCTCGGCTGCTCGACGAGGACATGCTCGCCGCCGCTGCAGAGCTGAAGCAGGAAGGGAAGATCCGTTACCTGGCGGTTTCGTCCCATGGTCCCTACAACATGGAAAGACTGATGACGGAGGCGGTCCGATCGGGCCATTTCGACCTGGTGATGATGGCGTTCAACTTCATGAAATTTCCAAAGGCTCCGGAGGTGCTGAGGGAAGCGCAGGCGCGCGGCGTAGGCGTCGTGGCCATGAAGACCCTGGCGGGCGCCAGGGACATGGAGCTGGATCCAAAGGGTGCTGTTTTCGAGCATGCGGCCTTCAAGTGGGTGTTGGGGCATCCGGAGGTCGCCGGGCTGGTGGTGACCATGAAACGGGTCCGCGACATCGATCTCTACCTGCAGGCTTCGGGCCAGGCGCTGACCGCGGCGGACCGCCACGCGCTGGAGCGCTACGCAGCCCTGTATGGCAACGACTATTGCCGCACTGGCTGCAGCGACTGCGAAAGCAACTGCCCAGCCGGCGTTCCCATCGCCTCGATCCTACGCTACCAGATGTATTTTGAGCAGTACGCGGAGGAAAAGCGAGCGATGCGGTCCTACGCTGCCTTGGGACGGAATGCATCACCCTGTATCGACTGCATCGTCCAGAGCTGCATCAATGGCTGTCCAAACGGTCTGCCGGTGCCGGGCAAGTTGCGCGCCGCGCACGCTGCCCTGTCTTTCCGGGGCTACGCATAAAGCTCGTCATGGCTTTTCGATCCTGAATAAACGTGAATGAGAAGTCACTTTTCTCGCATATATTGGTGGCCGGATACGTTCGCGAATTTCTCTGTCAAATGCGGACACGTCTACAAATATTTTCCGGACGGAAAGCCTCCAGTGCTGCCGTGACCAGACCCGACGTCGACTCGCCCACTGCGCCGTTCGGCGTCCGCCTGGCGCTTATCGTGTTGCTTCCGCTGCTTACGTTTGCCGTCTACCTCGACGGCCAGCACTATGATCCGGACCTGGTGCAGCTCGAGCCGCGCCAATCCGATACCGTGCCTAGTCCCGATCTTTTTCCGGTTACCCTTTCCGGGCTGCAACGCGCCGGACAGGTGCGCAGCTTCGACAAGGAGAACCTTTACGAGTACATCAACGGTCACGCCGAATACTTCATTGGGGCCGGTTTCCGCGGTCTCGCCGTGGGCGAATACGGCGAGACGGGCAAGGACCAACCGGCTCTAGTGGTGAACCTGTACGATATGGGCGGTCCACTGAACGCTTTCGGGGTGCTGGTGGACGAGGCCGGCGACCAGGAGGCGGTGGACATCGGCAGCATGGGCTTCCGCAGCGGCCAGGGCCTCAGCTTCATCCATGGTCCCTATTACGTCCAGATGAGTCTGTTCGACGGCGGCTTGTCCGCGGACGCTGCCGCCACCGAGCTGGCCGGTCAACTGGCGAAACAGGAAAAGGACCCGGGTCTCGCCTTCCAATTCCCTGACTTCGGCAAAGCCACCTCGACGCGATTCATCAAGGAGGACTACCGCGGGCTCGGGTTCCTGAACGAGGTACTGGAGCGCAGCTTCGAGCGCGACGGCAAGGAGTTTCAAGCCTTTCTGATCCATGGCTCGGATACTGAAATCGGAAAGTTGGTCAAGGCAATCGAGGACTTCTTCCAAGAAGACGAGATGCCTTACACCCGCATCGAACGGAATGGCCTCGTGTACTTTCTGGTTGACGATCCCTATGAGGGGAAGTGGTTTTTCGTACCCCTGAAAGGCACTCTGGTAGGGGCCTATACCGCGCTTGACGAAGCCTCGATTACGGCGATCAACGCATATACCGAAAGCAGTCGATGAAACGAGACACATCTCAATACCACCGCGTCCTGTCCCCCATGAGCCGCCGTCGGTTCGTCCGTAATCTGGGGCTGACCGCCGGTGCGGCCGCGGGTTTCGTCGCCTTGGGATTGGTTAGCTATAGTCGGGAGCCGGTGCGGCGAGTCGAGGAATTGGCGAGGCAGCTGAAGGACTTCCGGGCAGAGCCCTCCGCGATCCACCCGGAGCTGGCGGTTGTTCGCGGCACCCAGGTTGAAGTCATGGTGCGTGAGGCCGTGGATCGCTTGGGCGGTATCAACCGCTTCGTGTCCAAGGGCGAGCGGGTCCTGCTCAAGCCCAACGTGGGCTGGGATCGCCAACCCGAGCAGGCGGCCAACACCAACCCCGAGGTCGTGGGGGCGGTCGCACGCCTGTGCCGGGAGGCGGGCGCGAGCGAGGTCTGGGTCAGCGATGTCTCGCTCAACGACCCCGAACGCTGCTTCGCCCGATCGGGTATACGGGCTGCGGCGGAGCGCGCAGGGGCAGAGGTCCTGATACCCGGCGGCAACGACTTCTGGATGACCGACATGCAGGGTCAGCTTCTTGGCGACTGGCCGGTCTCGCGCTTCTTTCACCTGGCCGACCGGGTGATCAACCTCCCGGTGGTCAAGCATCACTCCCTGTGCGGCTGCACCCTGGCCATGAAGAACTGGTATGGCATTTTGGGCGGACGCCGAAACCAGCTGCACCAGCGCATTCACACCTCCATCGTCGACCTGGCCGCGGCCTTGCGTCCGACCCTCACCATCATGGACGCCACCCGGGTGCTCAAGCACAACGGCCCGACCGGCGGCAGCCTGGACGACGTCGCGATCGAGAACACCCTGATCGCCGGGTTGGACGAGGTGGCGATCGATGCCTACAGCCTGCAGTTCCTCGGCCTGACCCCGGACGCAGTCCCCTTCCTGGCACTGGGCGAGCAACGAGGGCTCGGACGAGTGGATTGGCGAAGCAGGCGCTGGGTCGAGGCCCAGGTTTGACAGCTTTATCGCAGAAGCGGACGTAGTGCCAGACCGGCCCGATATCTGAGACGGCCACCGAAAGCACCATCCGGAAACGGATCAGCAATCCTCGTTGTTGTAAGAAGGTTGCATTTTGCGGGTGGCTCATCGACCATGAGGGTACATCCTCTCGGATCCCTGCTGATCGATACGCGACGACAGGTAAACGCTGATTGCTGCCGCTGACGGTCGGACTCTCGAGAGACCGCTCATGTCGCACTGCGGTCACTGGGAACCACGTCAGCGATCACGATCACCGTCTCGAGAGCGGACGCTGATTTGTTGAGGCTCGGCTGCAGGTCGACGCTGAAAGCAGCCAGAACGGTTCTCCGGCACGAGACGCATAGCACAACTCATCCCAAGCGCTGGACTTTATGCCGTGACCGTCTGCAATGTGATAGAAACCTGTCATTCTTATCTTCCTCAAGCCCTACGCTCCGTTCTTTAGAAGCCAGGCCAGTTGATCAGGTTGCGCTGCAAGAATTACCCTCAGGTATGTGGGACCCGGATACTGCAGAGGTCCCGTGAACGTCGTTTCTGGGGGTGATCCGAAGATGAACTGTCGCAACCCACACCAGCTGCGGCATTGTTAGCGCCCGGATGTGAGCCGCTTTCGTCGCTAGTTTCCCCGCTCTCGGGACAACGAATATCCAGAATTCGCTCAAGCCGCCGGACACGACGAGCCCGAGAGGCACCCTTGAGAGTTTTATCTGGTTACTCATTCGAGCCTACCGGATTGCTGACAAGCCTGGCCTCAGGACGATATTCATCAAGTTGGATAAGATGCAGTCTCTCATCGTAGGCACGGCTTAATATCTCGGAAGTCTAACCGCTATGACCTCTCCCCTCATTCCCGCCACGAGCCCGCTTCTGGTGTGGCTGACGCTGTCCCTCATCGCCATTTTCGGGCTGTTGATCGACCGTACGCCGGTGGCCCGCGTGCTGCCCGGCGTGGTCGTCAGCATCCTGCTCGCCATGGTCCTGGCCAACCTCGACGTGCTGCCAGCGCCGGCCGAGGTGGCCGGCTTCGAAACGGTGATGACGCTGATGCTTACGCTGGCGGTGCCGCTATTGCTGATGAAGGTGCACGTGGGCCGCGTCATCGTCGAAGCCGGCCGCATGGCGCTGGTGTTCGCCACCGCTATCGTCGGCAGCGTCCTCGGCGGCCTGGTCGCTTTTTTAACCGTTCCGCTGGGCGACAACGCGAGCGGGCTGGCCAGCAGCATGACGGCGGCCACCATCGGCGGCAGTCCCAACTTCCTGGCAGTGGCACAGGTGACCGAGATCCTCACCGACCCGCGGATTGCGGCGATCGGCGGGGCGGCGTTGTTAACCGCTGTTTTGTACATGGTACTACTCGCCATCCTGCCGGAGATCAAACCGCTACGCCGGCTCTATCCCGTTCACCACGTCGCGTCCGATGAGGACGCCACGACCGCCGAGACGCCCGAGTTGCGCGCCATCACCTGGGGGCCGCTGCTGGCCGCAGTGGCGTCGGCCGCGATTCTCGGCGGGGTGAGCATCGCCGCCACGGAGGCCATCGGCCAGCCGCAGTGGGCGCTGTTGCTGGTCACCGCCTTGGCGTTGGTGCTGGCGTGGCTTGGCCACGACCGGCTCATCCAGGTGCACGGCGAGTTCACACTCGGCCTGTTCGCGATGTATCTCGTATTCTGCGCCAATGGCATGCGCGCCGACCTCGGCCTCCTCGCAGAGGCTTCGTGGGGAATCGTTGGCCTCGGCGTGGTGGTAATCGCCGTGCACTTCGTGGTGGTGATGGTGCTCGGGTGGCTGTTCCGCTTCGACCTCGCGGAGATTGTCACCGCCTCCAACGCCGCGGTGCTGGCGCCGCCCACGGCCGCGGCCCTGGCAGCCGCCAAGGGCTGGACGGGGCTCATCGCGCCGGCGACGATGGTCGGCATGCTGGGCTACGCGGCTGGAACTTTTGTCGGTTCTGCACTGGCGGGGCTACTGGCCGGGCTGTGACGAAAAGCGCGGGTCATCTTCTGCTCCTCCTCTCCCGAGAATCTTGAGCCAGAAGGTTTTACTTTTCAGGTCTCGATTGCTGTCCAACCCGTGGGATCCAGCTCTATGGTCACAGCTTTGCCTCGACCGATCGCCAGAAGTGCTGGGCGAATGATTCGGTATGTTGAGGCGGTCCCTTGCGTTAAGAATCCGCTTTTTGGGGAGGTCCAATCACATGGCTCGCATCAGACTTGCGTTTCCGAACGCGGAGGGCCACACGCTCGCGGGCTTGCTCGAGACGCCACCGCAGGGGGTGCCGATCGCCCGCTATGCGTTGTTTGTCCACTGATTCACTTGTGGCAAGGATATCGCCGCAGCCTCGCGAATTAGCCGCGCGATGGCGGGGCGCGGGATCGCCGTCCTACGCTTCGATTTTACGGGACTGGGTAACAGCGACGGTGATTTCGCCAATACTAATTTTTCCTCCAAGTTCCTGCGCGGCTTGTTCACCGCCAGTCACCAGGCCATGAGCGATGAGCCGACCGCAATCGGCGGCAAGGATATGGGACCCTCGCCCTATGACCTGCTGTTGATGGCACTCGGCGCATGCACCTCGATGACCTTGCGTATGTACGCCAACCACAAGGGGTTGTCGTTGGACGATATCCAGATTCGCCTGCGCCATGGTCGGGCATACGCAGAGGATTGTGCCGAGTGCGAAACCGCTGATCGGAAGATCGAGCGGATCACACGCGCGCTGACCTTGGCCGGCGACTTGACCGACGCTGAACGAGAACGCCTGCTGCAGATCGCCGATCGGTACCCCGTACACCGCACGCTGCAGAGCGAGCCACAGATAGTGACAACACTGGAATCCAGCACCGCTTGAGGCAGGTGATCCCGGGTCGCGATCCACCTTCGTGCTCGGCCATGGCTCATTCCTCTTCGAAATACGGTCGTAAGCGGACGGATATGCTTAGATCGTCACACATCGACGACCACATCCGTTTTGGGTGTTGAGCAGCAGATCAGCACGTACCCGGGATCCGGGAGTTCGGCGGGCTCGACAACGTAGGTCACCTCCCCTGCAATGAGTTTGCACATGCAGGTGTGGCAGATCCCGGAGCGACAGCTGTAATCTGGTCGCAGGCCGTGGGCCTCGGCGAGCTCCAAGATGTTGTCGACACCGGGATCC
>JAJDOL010000272.1 GCA_022340195.1 Chromatiaceae bacterium | reverse complement strand
TCAACTGGTGGACGATCCTTTTCGAAAAAAATATGCCTTGAAAGGGTGCGCTATTGAGGACTAATTACATCTTGATTGACTACGAGAACGTACAGCCAAAGAGCTTATCGGTTCTCAGTTGACGCGATTTCCGAGTCATCGTTTTATTGGACGCCAATCAAACAAAGATTCCTTTCGAGTTAGCATCAGCGATTCAATGTCTTGGAAACAATGCTGAATACGTAAAGATTGGAGGAAATGGCCCAAATGCTCTAGATTTCCACATCGCTTTCTACATAGGCCATTTGGCGGAAAAAGATCCGAACGCATATTTTCGTATTATCTCGAAGGACGCAGGATTTGTCCCTCTAATTAAGCACCTAAAGCAGAAGAAAATATTGGCGCAACGCCAAAAAGAACTAGCTGAGATACCGCTCTTGCGGATATCTAACACAACAACCATCCGCGAAAGAATTGACACTATAGTCAAAAGCCTATCGGCAAGAGGTCATGCTAGGCCGCGGAAGGTTAAAGCTTTGACGAATACGATTGATGCTTTGTTCCTCAAGACATTGAGCGAAAGCGAGCTAGAGTCTATTGTCAAAGAACTCGAGAATACAGGGTTGATCGTGGTCGAGAATGAAAGCGTCAGTTACAAGCGGCCAATCAGTCTGTCTTAAGCGAGATTCAGGTGACATCGGCGCTGTCACTGCACCTCATCTGATCTTGTTTTTTGCGCAAACTGTTCCGTATAAGACAGGGAATCATAAGCCCAATGCTTGGACGAACGGAAACCGGATGGCTCGCAGATATCCAACCAGAAGGAAGGCGAGGTAAGCGCTTCCGAAAGACCTTCAAGACGAAGGCCGATGCCTTGCGATGGGAGGCGCATGTTACCTCGAAGGAGGTTCACGAACCCTGGAACAAGGCTCCCAGGGATGAACGGCGGCTTTCCGACCTGGTACAAGCTTGGTATGACTTGCACGGTAGAACGCTGAAGGACGGTTCTTCCCGGAAGCGAAAGCTCGATCGTTTGGTGGATCAGATGGGGAATCCCCAGGCGTTCGCGGTTTCTGGCGATCTCTTTACGACTTGGCGCGCGCTTCGCCTTGACGAAGGCAAGAGCCCTGCGACAACGAACCGGGCTTTAGCTTACCTTCGGGCCGTCTTCAACGAGCTTGCGCGTGCGGGTCTTTGGTCTCTGGAAAATCCTTTTTCGACGGTGCGGGCTATTCGTGTCGACGAGGATGAATTGGCCTTCCTCAGCCCAGAGCAAGTGAGTGCCTTGCTCACTGAGTGCGATCGGAGCTCCGTCGCTTCGACGGGTCTGGTTACACGCCTTGCCTTGGCAACGGGCGCACGTTGGTCCGAAGCGGAATCGCTTCGCTGGTCGCAGATTTCGCCGTATCGAGTCGAGCACCCACGGACGAAATCGGGTCGGCGCCGGGCGCTACCGATCTCGAAGGATCTCTACGACCTGATACAGGCTTCCAGATTGCCTGGAGCCCGAAACTCCGACCGCTGTTTCGCGTCTTGCTATGCGTCTTTTCGGTCCGCCACCAAACGCGCAGGCATTGAGCTTCCGCAAGAGCAGATGACGCACGTTCTACGCCTCACCTTTGCGTCGACTTTTCTCGGAAGGGGCGGGAACATCTTGGTCCTGCAACGGGCGCTTGGCCACAGCTCCCTTTCTGTCACCACGCGGTACTCGCATTTTGCACCTGACCATCTGGAAGGTGTTGTAAGGCTAAACCGGCTCTCCCCGATCGATTGATTTTTCGTCGACCATCCGTTGACACCAACAAAACGCCTTAGTCGATTTCTCAACTAAGGCATTGTTTTCTATGGTGGGCCGTCAGGGATTTGAACCCCGGACCAAGGGATTATGAGTCCCCTGCTCTAACCGCTGAGCTAACGGCCCGAATGTTTGCCTGAATTGTAAGTGTCATCCCGGAGGTAGAGTCCATACCGATTCCGTCCGGAGCGTTCGTCGCGCTTACTCGTGACCACGGGAATAGCGGTCGCAGCTCACGCTGCGCTCGTACTCATTGTCTACCGACCCTTCACTCATCACTCCGTGTCGAGAAAGCTCTTGAGCTTTTCGGAGCGTGTCGGGTGGCGCAGCTTGCGCAAGGCCTTTGCCTCGATCTGACGAATGCGCTCGCGCGTGACATCGAACTGCTTGCCGACCTCTTCCAGGGTGTGGTCCGTATTCATGTCGATACCGAAACGCATACGCAAAACCTTGGCCTCCCGGGAGGTGAGGCTGGCCAGCATATTCTGGGTCGCTTCCCGTAGGCCTTCGGCGGTGGCCGACTCGGCTGGAGAAATCACACCGGCATCCTCGATGAAGTCACCCAGGTGAGAATCCTCGTCATCCCCGATCGGGGTCTCCATGGATATGGGCTCCTTGGCAATCTTCAGGACCTTGCGCACCTTGTCCTCGGGCATTTCCATGCGTGAGGCAAGCTCCTCCGGTGTAGCCTCGCGCCCCATCTCTTGAATCATCTGGCGTGATATCCGGTTAAGCTTGTTGATGGTCTCTATCATGTGCACCGGAATGCGGATGGTCCGCGCCTGGTCGGCAATGGAACGGGTGATGGCTTGACGAATCCACCAAGTGGCATAGGTGGAGAACTTGTAGCCGCGGCGATACTCGAACTTGTCCACCGCCTTCATGAGACCGATGTTGCCTTCCTGAATCAGATCCAAAAACTGCAAACCGCGGTTCGTGTACTTCTTTGCAATGGAGATGACCAAGCGCAGGTTTGCCTCGACCATTTCCTTCTTCGCGCGGCGAGCCTTGGCCTCTCCGATGGACATTCGGCGGTTGATCTCCTTGATTTCGCCGATCGTGAGAATGTTTTCTTTCTCCACGTCCTGCAGCTTGCGCTGCGCGCGGCGGATGTCACGCGCATGCACCGCGAGTCGCTCCACGTACGGATCGCCCGTAGCGAGCTGCTGGTCGACCCAATCCAGATTGGTTTCGTTGTCCGGGAAGGTATTGATAAAAACCTTGCGCGGCATCCCGGCCGCGTCGACCGCAAGACCCATGATCACGCGTTCCTGGGTGCGAATTCGCTCGATCGTGTGGCGAAGGATCTCCACCAAAATCAAGAAAACGTTCGCGACCAGCTTGAAGTGCAAAAAGGCTTCGGAGACCTCCTTCATGGCCGCTCGCGTGCGTTCGTCGTCCCGCCCGTTCTGCTCCAGACAACCCCGCATCACCGCATAGTGATCGCGCAAGAGCTTCACCCGACGAGCTACCTCTTCCGGGTCTGGACCTGTATCGACAGCGGCCTCTTCTTCGTCCTCATCCGCGGACGACTCGGCTTTTCCGTTCTTGGCCGTAGCTGGTACCGCCGGTATCTGATCGTCGATATCGGTAAAACCGGAGATGACATCTGAGAGGCGCACCTCCTCATCTTCGACCAGCGTGAAGATGTCGAGCAGCTTCTCGATAGTACGCGGATAAACGGAGAGGGCGGAAAGAACCTGGTTGAGACCGTCTTCAATGCGCTTAGCGATCTGCAGCTCCCCCTCGCGGGTCAGCAGCTCGACCGTACCCATCTCGCGCATATACATGCGTACCGGGTCGGTTGTTCGCCCAAACTCACTGTCTACCGATGCCAGCGCCGCGGCTGCCGCCTCGGCCGCTTCGTCGTCGGACACAGCCGAATCGCTCAGCGTCTGATCGACTTCGGCAGGCGCCGTCTCGTGCACCGCGATCCCCATGTCGTTGATCATGCGCACGATGTCTTCGATCTGCTCCGGCTCGACGATACCGGGCGGCAGATGGTCGTTGACTTCGGTGTAGGTTAGGAACCCCTGCTCCTTACCCTTTGCGATCAGCTGCTTGAGCTGGGATTGTTGCTGTTCTTGATCCATAGGGTACCTTGTTACTCGTCGCTTTACTCGATCGGCCGCGCGAAAAAACGTAATTTTCCAGTTTAACACGAAATGGCAGCTCGATCCCGCACTCTCAAGGGGTATTGTGCCGCCTACCCGTCAACAATTCTTGGAGGAGCCGCCGCTTCTCCTCGTTTTCTCCGAACTCAGAAAGGCTTGTTTCCTGGTAGAGCTTTTCGAGCTCGACTTCCCTGGCCTCCTGATTTAGGGCTTCAAGGGCGCCGAGCAGTTCCGCCTCCTGCCCGTCCGCCGCCCTATCTGCCAGAATAGCCGGGTCGGCAAGTCGTTGTACGAAGCTGCCCTCGTCGTTTTGGCGCCAGCGTTCCACAAGGGCTCCGGTCGTGATATCCGGATAGGCCGCGATAAGGTCGAGTAACGCGGAAAGGAGCCCGACCCCAGGTTTTTCTAGCTGCCTCCAGTCCTCGCCCAATCCCTGAAGCCGGCAGGCGAGCCGCGGTTGCTGAAGCAGCAAGGCGACCGCGAGCCGCAATGGCGTAAGTGTTAATCGGCTCCTCTCCGTCTGCCGCCCGGCGGGCCGCCTTCCAAAGCCGGTAACTGTGTTCAGCCGGTTCCGCGCCACGCCGACCAAGTCGGCGAGACGCGTTCCCAACATGTCGCGAAATACGCCCGATGGAACCTTGTCCAGAAGGGGCTTGGCCAGCGTCGCCAAGCGCGCCCGTCCATCCAGGCTGGACATGTCGACCTGTTCGGCGAGTCGGTCGAACAGAAAGTCGGACAGAGGCGTCGCAGCACCCAGGCGCTGCTCGAATCCATCGCGGCCTTCGCGACGGACGAGCGTATCCGGGTCATCGCCCTCGGGTAGGAACAGAAATCGCACCTGCTGGCGCCCCGTGGCCAGCGGCAAGGCGGTCTCCAGCGCCTTCCAAGCCGCGTCGCGCCCCGCGCGGTCGCCATCGAAGCAGAAAACCAGCTCCGGTGCGCAGCGCAGAAGCAGCTTTAGGTGCTCGGTGCTGGTAGCTGTGCCCAGAGTAGCAACGACATAGGGAATGCCGAACTGAGACAGGGCGATGACATCCATGTAGCCCTCGACGACGAGAAGGCGGTCGAGCCGGCGATTGGCTTCCTGGGCCTCGTACAGGCCGTAGAGCTCGCGTCCCTTGTGAAAGACGGGCGTCTCGGGTGAGTTCAAGTACTTGGGCTTCTCATTCCCCAGCACGCGGCCGCCGAAGCCTATGATCCGGCCCCGCCGGTCGCGGATTGGAAACATGACCCGGTCGCGAAAGCGATCATAACGCCTCCCGTCCTGCTCGATCACGAGCCCCGATTGGAGGAGGCGCTCTCGGACCGGAAGGTCGCCGCCGAGCGATCCGAGCAGGAAATCCCAGCCGGGCGGCGCGTAGCCGAGACCGAAGGCGGCGGCCACCTCTCCGGTCAGACCACGACCCTTGAGGTACTCGACGGCACGCGGAGCCTGCGGATGGCGGCGCAATTGCTGACGATAGAGGGCGGCTGCCTGATCGAGCAGATCGAAAAGCGGGCGCAGGTCGGGACCCGGGTGTGTGGTTTCGGAGCCCGCCGGAACCTCCAGTCCCGCTTGCTGGGCAAGCTCTTCGACCGCTTCAAGAAAACTCAAACGGTCATGCTCGATCAGGAAGTCGATCGCATTGCCATGGACGCCGCAGCCGAAACAATGATAGGTCTGGCGCGATGGGGTCACGGTAAAAGACGGGGTCTTTTCGTCGTGAAAGGGACAACAGGCCTTGTAGATGCTGCCGGCCCGCTTCAAGGGCAGGCGCGCATTGATGACGCCGACGATGTCGGTTCGCTCCAAGACATCGACCTTGAACTCTGGAGGAAATCTGCCGGCCATGGATCAAAGCTAGCAGAACAAATGGAAAGGGGCAGGGCTCAGCCCGAGAGGCGTTGCTTGACCAGCTTACTGACGGCACCCATGTCCGCACGGCCCTGGGCCTTTGGCTTGATCTGACCCATCACCTTGCCCATGTCCTTCATGGAAGTCGCCCCGGTTGCGGCGACGGCCCTGTCGACCAACGCGATCAACTCGTCCTCGGATAAGGCCTCTGGCAGGTACTCCTGGCAAAGGCCGACCTCGAATGCTTCTTGCTCGGCCAAGTCTTTCCGGTCCGCCTTGGTATACTGCTCGATGGAGTCGCGCCGCTGCTTGACCATCTTGTCGAGTACGGCGAGGATCTGCGTGTCGTCCAGCTCGATCCGCTCGTCTACCTCGCGCTGTTTTATCGCCGCGAGCACAAGGCGAATAACACCGAGTCTGCGCTTGTCCCCCGCCTTCATCGCGGACTTCATATCATCCTGGATGCGCTGCTTGAGCAATGACACGGCGTCCTCTGGCGGTCTGGTTACGGCGAACGGCGGGAAATAGCAGAACCGGTCCACGGCTAACAGGAGCGGATTTGCTCTGTTGCCGGGGGTGCCTTAGTAAGGGCGATCCCAGCGGCGATTCTCGCGTTGAAGCTTCTTGTGGTGGCGTTTCACAGCGGCGGCCTTCTTGCGCTTGCGTTCCGAGGTGGGCTTTTCGTAAAACTCGCGGCGGCGAACCTCCGCAAGGACACCTGCCTTTTCACAGGAGCGCTTAAAACGCCGCATGGCGACTTCGAAAGGTTCGTTTTCCTTTAAGCGAACGTTGGGCATGAAAGAGGCTTCCTCTTCGTTGTCGTTCGATTACGACCGAAATAAAGCAGCGTATAGTACTCCTATAGGCTAAAGCTGAGCAATCGCATTTTGAAGTGAAAGAAACAGGCCTCATGCGCGTTCTCGGGATCGAGACCTCTTGCGACGAGACGGGCATTGCCGTCTACGACGGGGAGCATGGTCTGCTCGCCCACGCCGTCTACAGTCAGATCGAGATCCACGCGGAGTACGGCGGCGTGGTTCCCGAGCTCGCCTCCAGAGACCATGTGCGCAAGACATTGCCACTGATCCGGCAGGTCCTGAGTGAGGCAGGGCTGTCCAAGAGCTCAATCGACGGCGTGGCTTTCACCGCAGGCCCGGGTCTGATCGGCGCCCTGCTCGTCGGTGCCGCCATCGGGCGCGCTCTGGCCTGGGCCTTGGGTGTACCGGCGATTGCTGTTCATCACATGGAGGGTCACCTGCTCGCCCCCATGCTCGAGGAGCCGGTGCCCGCGTTCCCCTTCGTCGCCCTGCTTGTATCCGGCGGCCACACGCAGCTGGTGGCGGTTGCGGGTGTCGGCCGATACCGCCTGCTGGGGGAATCCCTCGACGACGCCGCCGGCGAGGCCTTCGACAAAACGGCCAAGATCCTGGAGCTGCCCTATCCCGGCGGCCCTGCCCTGGCGCAACTGGCCGAGCAGGGGGATCCGACTCGTTACCGCTTCCCGCGGCCCATGACCGACCGTCCCGGGCTCGACTTCAGCTTTAGCGGACTAAAAACATTTACCCTGAACACACTCAATCGGGAGATGGCGCAAACTGGAAATCCGGCCCAAACCCGCGCCGATATCGCCCGTGCATTCGAGGAGGCCGTAGTGGACACCCTGGTGATCAAGTGTCGGCGCGCGCTGCGCCAGTACGCGAGCAGACGCCTGGTGTTGGCGGGTGGCGTCGGCGCGAATCGGCGCCTGCGCGCGCGCATGGAGGAGATGGCGGCAAAGGAGGACGGCGAGGTCTTCTATCCCCGGACGGAGCTCTGTACCGACAATGGAGCCATGATCGCCTTCGCGGGCTGGCAACGACTAAGAGCCGGCCAAACCGACCCTCTTTCCTTTCAGCCCAGGGCACGTTGGCGAATGGAAGAGCTGACGGCGATTTGACCAGTTAGCGGGAACCAATCGGAGCAGGATTATCCCGATTACTTTTCGGCGCCGGTTATCTTGTCTTCAGATCCGATCAGCAGATTGCGGATATTGCTGCGGTGACGCCAGAACAGAATCGAGCTAATCAGCACCTGAACCCAGATTAATACCGGCTCCGGCCAAAATGCCCAGACGATGACGGGCGCAAGTGCCATGCACACCAGCGCTGACGCCGAGGAGATCTCGAGTACCTTGGCAGTGAACAGCCAGATCGCAGCTACCGAGAGCCCGATGGGCCAGTAGAGTCCGAACTGGACACCGAGCGCGGTCGCCACGCCCTTACCGCCCAGAAAACCAAAGAAAAGGGGATAGAGGTGACCGAGGAATGCGGCGAGTCCGGTCGCTGCCAGCACCGCAGGGCTTGCGTCGAGCAGGTGCGCGACCAACATAGGCACCAATCCCTTGAGGCTGTCGCCCAGCAGGGTGATGCCCGCAGCCTTCTTGCCGCCGATCCGCAGCACGTTGGTGGCGCCGGGGTTGTTTGAGCCCTGGGTTCGCGGGTCAGGCAGTCCCATGAGCCTACATACGATAATCGCACTGGAAACCGAGCCCAGAAGATAGGCGCCGACGATGAGGAGCAGGGCCGCAATCATGGCGCGACATTGGAATCCCAATCCGGGCGCGGGTCAAGCCGGCGGGGCGATAGCGACAACATCGAACATGAAACTCGGGAGGCGCGCGTGCGAAACTTCGACTTCGTGTCTTGCCGGTATGAGGCTGCGTCTGGTCGGGTCGGGGTTGAAAACGCGTCCGCGCACCTCACCTTGGCGACCAACGCAAAGCAGGGGTAACAAGATGGACATCGTCTTCCTGCGCGGACTGCGCATCGAGACCGTCATCGGCATCTATGACTGGGAGAGGGAGATCAAGCAACCCGTTATTCTGGATCT
>JAJDOL010000258.1 GCA_022340195.1 Chromatiaceae bacterium | reverse complement strand
TTCTCGTTCCACATGCTGCCGGTCTCGCCAACTTTGCCTGAAGATAAACAGGCAATTATCGGCCGGACGATACGATAAAACAAGGCGAGCATCAGCCTATACTCAGTTTACCGTTACGCCGACAGCTGGCCGGAGATCCCGAACATGACCGATTCGCACAGTGGCTCCGAAATACTGCGACCAGCAGAAAAATCAGAATCCGCGTCGCAGCGACCCGCTTCCGTTTCCCCAGAACGCAGGCGCAAGAAGTCCCCCAGCATGCACGAGGGAATTGCCGTCTGGTGCGATTGTTGTTCCTGCGAGGCGGAGCCTTACTGGGTCGAGATAGCGAAGGAGATGGGGATGGAGCTGGGAAGCGACTATGAAGATGCGGATACTTAGGGGCTGTTGACAATTGCCGTTCAGTTTAGGGTTGCCGCGCCGGTTCGCATTTGAATCCTGCATCCGTGGCGGTACACTCTTGCTCTTTTCCACTTTTCCGTCTTCCGCGAGGTTCCTGCCGTCGTGCCCCATCACGAGTTTCGCCAAATTAAACGCCTGCCGCCCTATGTCTTCAACATCGTCAATCAGCTGAAGGCAGAGGCGCGAGCGCGCGGCGAGGACATCATCGATTTCGGCATGGGGAACCCGGATCAGCCGACGCCCCAGCACATCGTCGACAAGCTGGTGGAGGTCGCTCAACGCAAGGACACGCACCGCTACTCGGTCTCGCGCGGCATTCCGCGCCTGCGCCGCGCCATCTGCAACTGGTACGGCGAGCGCTATGGCGTAAACCTGGACATGGATAGTCAGGCGATCGTAACCATCGGCTCGAAGGAGGGCCTGGCCCACCTGGCTTTGGCGACCATGGGCGCCGGTGATACCGTGCTGGTGCCGAACCCGGCCTATCCCATTCACCCCTACGGTTTCATCATCGCCGGGGCGGACGTCCGCCACGTGCCCATGGTACCCGGAGTCGATTTCTTCGAGGAGCTGCGCAAGGCGATCCAGGACTCCTGGCCCAGGCCGAAGATGCTGGTCCTGAACTTCCCGGCCAATCCCACGACCCATTGCGTCGACCTGGATTTCTTCGAGGAGGTCATCGCCGTCGCCCGCGAGCATGGCATCTGGGTGGTCCACGACCTGGCCTACGCCGACATCGTTTTCGACGGCTATAAGGCACCCTCGATCCTCCAGGTACCGGGCGCGGTCGAGATTGCGGTAGAGTCCTTCTCCCTGTCGAAGAGCTACAACATGCCCGGATGGCGGATCGGCTTCATGTGTGGCAACCGGGAGCTGATCGCCGCTTTGGCGCGCATCAAATCCTACCTGGACTACGGTACATTCACGCCCATCCAGGTGGCGGCAATCGCCGCTCTGGAAGGCCCCCAGGACTGCCTGGTCGAGATCCGCGACCGTTACCAGAGCCGTCGGGACGTCCTGTGTGAAGGGCTCGGTGCGGCGGGTTGGTCGATAAAGAAACCGAAGGCCACCATGTTTGTATGGGCCCGGATCCCCGAGCTTTACGGGGAAATGGGTTCTTTGGAGTTCTCCAAAAAGCTTTTGCGCGAGGCCAAGGTCGCCGTCTCCCCTGGAATCGGGTTCGGAAAGTATGGGGATGATCATGTGCGCTTCGGCCTGATCGAGAATGAGCATCGAACCCGCCAGGCCGTTCGCGGAATCCGGGATATGTTGCGTCGTGACTCCCGCGCGTCGGCGAACCTGGCGGATTTCGCTACCCCTGGAGCCTAAGGAGCACAGTCGTCGATTGATAGGCCCCGAGAAGGCAGCGGAAAGATTCCCGAGTCCATTGTCGAGGCTGATTCGCGGAGCGAATGCGAGTCATCCTTAACCTTGTAGGATCCTATTTTCACAGCGGATTACCGGGGATCGAATCCCCGAAGGGCTTCTCTCTCAGCGCAATCGGATGCGCGCTTTCAGCTGGAGAATCGAGATACGCAACGCAGAGGAGAGACCTATGCAGCCGGTGAACGTCGGTTTGTTGGGAATGGGCACCGTCGGTGGCGGCACAGTGAGCGTGCTTACGGGCAACGCCCGGGAGATTGCGCGTCGTGCAGGACGGGGGATCCGAATCGCCCATGCGGCAGCGCGCGCCTATGACCCACAAAGTATCAGCGGCCTGGACCGTATCGGGCGCATCACGGACGACGCCTTTGCCGTCGTGGAGAACCCCGAGATCGATATCGTCATCGAGCTCATCGGCGGCTATTCACCAGCAAAGGAGCTGGTGCTGGAGGCGATCGGACACGGCAAGCATGTGGTCACCGCAAACAAGGCCCTGATCGCTCTGCACGGCAACGAGATCTTCGCCGCAGCTCGCGAGCGGGGCGTCATGGTGGCCTTCGAAGCCGCCGTGGCCGGTGGTATCCCCATCATCAAAGCCCTACGCGAAGGGCTGGCGGCAAATCACATCGAGTGGATTGCGGGCATCATCAACGGCACCGGCAATTACATACTCACCGAAATGCGCGACAAGGGGCGGGATTTTGCCGATGCGCTCGCGGAGGCACAATCCTTTGGTTATGCCGAGGCGGATCCGACGTTCGACGTAGACGGTATAGATGCTGCACACAAGCTCACGATTCTGGGCTCATTGGCGTTCGGCATCCCGCTGCAATTCGACAAGACCTATACGGAGGGTATCTCCAAGATCGAGGCCCAGGACGTGGTCCATGCGGAAAAATTTGGTTACTATATCAAACACTTGGGAGTGACTCGCCGGAGCGATGCGGGCATTGAAATGCGGGTGCACCCAACGCTCATTCCGCGTCGCCGTTTGATTGCGAACGTCGATGGCGTCATGAATGCGGTTCTCGTCAAGGGCGACGCCGTCGGACCGACTCTTTACTATGGAGCGGGAGCGGGCGCCATGCCGACGGCTTCCGCGGTGGTAGCGGACGTTGTGGACGTGACGCGTGCGCTTACCACGGACCCCAACAACCGAGTTCCCCATCTCGCGTTCCAACCCGACGAGCTCTCGGACATACCAGTGCTATCCATGGAGGAGGTAGAGACGGCATATTACCTGCGTGTCACCGCTCTCGATCAACCGGGGGTCATGGCGAACATCGCCGGAATCCTGGGAAGCGAGGGCATCAGCATCGAAGCCATCCAGCAGAAGGAGCCGGAGGAGGGCGACACCCATGTTCCCCTGATTATGCTCACCCATCTGGTGCGTGAAGGTCACATGAATCAGGCGATATCCCGCATCGAGGCATTGGAGTCCGTCAAGGGTGAGGTTGTTCGGATCCGGGTGGAGCATCTGGCGGGATGACGAGCTGCCAGCTAATGGTTCTAAGTGCTTTGCCAGCAGCCGACGGCTAACAGCTCGTCTCCTTGCCCATGGGCGAGAACAGCCAAATCGACTTGGTGATCCCGGGGCTCTTCGGACCCATCCCAGTATTTCCGGAGGACCTGCCCGAGCTTTCGGCTTTGTCTGGTTTTCTGGGTAAAGCGGAGTCCAGGCCGGCTTTGGGGAGGAATCCCATCGCCGTCCTGTTTGACCGCTTCGGGATTGAGCTCGACCCAAGTGCCGATCCGCCCAGTGCGCCCTTTAGCCGTCTCGCCGACACGCCGAACGCCACTCCCGGCGGCTACTGGCTCCATGCGGACCCGGTTCATCTGCGCCCGGATCGAAATCAGCTTCTGCTCTTCGACGCGCGCCATCTGCGTCTGAATCCAGATGAGGCCGACTCCCTGGCCAAGCTCTTCAACGAGCAATTCGCTGCCGACGGTCTTTGCCTGGAGACACCCACGGCCGATCATTGGTATCTGCGCGCGGACTCGCCTCCACGGCTGCACACACGTCCACTTGCCGACCAGATCGGGCGCCGTATCGACAGGACGTACCTTCGCGGTGAGGACGCTGCGCGCTGGATGGGATGGCTCAACGAGGTACAGATGCTGTTTCACCACGCCGATCCTAACCGCCGCCGAGAGACCGCGGGGAGACCCATGGTGAGTGGAATCTGGATCTGGGGCGGCGGTTCCCTACCCGCCGCGATGCCCCATTGCCGCTACCGTACGGTCTACGCCGGGGACTCCCTTACGCGAGGCCTCGCGATGGCCGCTCGCATCGCGGCTTATCCGCTCCCGGACCGACTCCAAGCGCCGGACTCTGGAGTTTGGCCCGGGCCGATGCTGGTGTTCTGGGATGCCCTTTGGCCAGCGGTGCTCGACGCGGATGCCGGGGTCTGGGTGCGGGAGCTGGCGCGTCTCGCTGATCTGCTCGGCGAGCTGATGGCTCTGCTCCGGGGCGGGAAGCTGGGGGAGATCGCGATCTACCCCTGCGATGGTACCCGATTGTCTGCGACGCGCCGTTCGCTCAGGCGCTTCTGGCGCCGACCGGTCCGCATCGCCGCCCGTCTGCAAGGAAGGCCCGAAAACTGAGCCGAGCCGCCGGGATAGACCAGCTGTTATCGGACGACGCTCAGGATTTTCCAGCTTCCGTCGACATTGCAGAAGTCGACTTGGGTGGAGGCGCCTCCGCGGGTTGCCTTCGCCGCCCGGTTTACGACCTCGAGCCTGCGGCACTCGTTTCCCTGGCGGGTAAAGTCGCGGATCGGTGTAATAGTGCCCGAGTTGCCCGTCGTGTCGTTGCTCCAATCGACGGCCTCCCCGTCCTTGGCTTTGTCCAGCGCTTGGTCGGACGCATCGCTCATCAGCTTTAGATCGACATCATTGAAGAAACGCAGCGGTGCCTGTCCCAGAAAGCTGAGGTCCAGGCCCTTGACCGGTAGAGGTGCCGCGGCGGCCGAGAAGACCAGGACGGCTGCCTTGACGAGATTCTTAAGGCGCATGATCTGTAGTCCTCGGCGGCTATAGCTTGCCGGAGATTATAGAGCAAGAAGCCTTGCGCGATTTACCGAGAAGCGGGACCTCGAACGACTTTTCCGGCTTCATATCGCCAAAGTCGGCGTTACCGGTTCCTGCACTGGATGATGCGAGGACGACGCTTCCGTAGTCGGCGCATCGAGTCTCGTGCTTATTAGCGAGCGGGGTATCGAGCGCACTTTCGCAACAGATCGCCATCTCGGATTGACTGGGGCGGTGGTGTTGCCGCGGAGTTGGCACAGCGCGGCGTAACTTCTCGCCAGGTCTTGAATTTGCGGATATAGTGAGACTGGATGTTCCGAAGAAACTGGTTCACATCCCCGTTTTCGGCGGTTGGGCTTTTGTGTCACGAACCGACTCGTATGCCTGACAGATTCGAGACTTGCGCCGCCTATCCAATCGCTGCCCCGTTACATTCTGGCCGAGGAGCAGCGTTTTGTGACCGTGGTGATTTCCGGGGCGATGTATGAATAATGCACTGTCCAGCGCTCTACATGGGCCACTCAGAGAAGATCGGCATCGATTCCGCGTACCAATCCGCTTTTGTCCGCGCTCGGGAGCTCGCCGGCTCCCGGCTTGCTCCCACCCGGAATCGAATAGGTGTCCATCGCCGTTATGAATGCCGAAAGCGCTGACGCCCGCGCCCTCGTGACGTCCATCTGAGCCTATGCCCTATGCTTCCGTTCAGTCTGACCAGCCTCCTCAAGTACTTGATCGGCGTTCTGTTCGTCCAGGGCGTTACCGTGCTGCTGGTAATCACCGCCTACCGTACCGACCTTGAAAAGACCGGCATCTTGTTTCTCTCGCTTATCCTGGCAATAGGGGCCCTGACGGCCTTTTGGTTTACATCCATGGCCGAGGGCGTGCGAAAGCATGCGCTGACGCGCGCGCAAGAAGGCTTTGCGCGCGAGCGCGAGAAGATCCGCGTGCGCGCGGAGCAGGATAAGACAAAGGAGGTTAGAAACAGCCAGCGTCTGGTCGAGCGGGAGAAGCAGCGCGCGCAGAAGGTTGGCAATCGCAAAACGACCGGCCTGGTGCTCGCGGGAGCAGCCGGATTGGGGGTGTTCATGGTGATGACCCAGTTCGTGACACTCGGACTGCTGACCCTGACGACGGCGGGTGGTGCCGCCCTGGGATACGGCGCGCGCGCGCGCCAGGAGCGATTGGGCTCGAGTATCGGCAAGCGCCTGGGGCGCACCGAAAAGCAAGTCGAAGTGCTCGATGCGCCGCGCAACAAGCGGGCCATCGAAGGCAAAAAGATGACACCCACGCTTACCCGTGACGTCTGAGGTTTTTTTGCGTACCTGGTCCGGAAACTCGGGCCTTTGAACACCCCCCACCATAGACGCGAGGAGCGAACCATGCCCGAGATGACGAGCTTTCAGACCGGCAGCTTTTGCTGGGCGGATCTGGCTACCAACGACACAGAAGGCGCCAAGTCCTTCTATGCCGGACTGTTCGGCTGGCAGCATGTGGACATGCCGACCGACGTGGGGATTCCTTACACAATGCTTATGAAGGACGGCAAGCAGGTTTGTGCGCTCTATGCAATGGGACCCGATCAGGGAGGTGCGCCGCCGCATTGGCAGGGCTATGTCGCAGCCGAGGACGCGGACGCGGTGGCTGCCGCCGTTGCAGAGCACGGCGGCCGTGTCTTGATGCCCACGATGGATGTGATGGATGCCGGGCGTATGCTCATGCTCCAAGACCCGACAGGAGCGGTGCTGGGAATTTGGGAGCCGAAACAGCACCTCGGTGCACAACTGTGGAACGAGCCCGGCGCCATCTGCTGGAATGAGCTCCTGACCCGCGACCCCGATCGGGCAGAGCGCTTTTTCGGCGATCTCTTCGGCTGGACGACCAAGATCAACCAAAGCGTCATGGAGGGCAAGTACCGCATCTTCGTCAATTCCGGAGAGCAGGTGGGGGGAATGATCCGGATCGCGCCGGAATGGGGCGATATGCCCCCCAACTGGACCCTCTACTTGGGTGTGGACGACTGCGACGGAACCATCGCGGAGGCAGAAAAGCTCGGTGGACGGCTGCTGTTTCCGGCCATGGAGATCGAGCATGTGGGGCGTTTTGCCTATCTGCAGGACCCACAGGGAGCCGTGTTCGCCATCATCCAGCATCCGGCTTAGATTATGTTCAACTCCCCCCGTTGTTGATATTGCAAGTCCGTTCCAGACTCACAAAGGTCAAGTCGTAGCGGTTGCGCTCATCGCGCGGCCGCTCTTCGCGTGCGATCTCTTGCCAGCAATCTGGATCCCAAGCAGGGAAGAAGACATCGCCCTCCAATACGGCGGCCACCAACGTCAGATACATGCGGCTGGCCAGGGGGAGCATGTCCCGATAGATAGCTGCCCCCCCGATCACCATGACCTCGGGGGCCGATCCGGCAGCTGTCACGGCTTCCTCTGGTGAGGCCACGAGGATGCACCCCCGAGCCCGGTACGAGCCATCGCGGGTTACGACGATGTGGGTTCTTTGTGGGAGCGTTCCCGGAAGGGATTCCCATGTCCTCCGTCCCATCACGATCGGCTTGTTCAGCGTCAGCTGCTTGAAATGGGCAAGGTCGGCGGGGAGGTGCCAAGGCAAGCGGTTGCCGCGGCCGATGACGCGATTCTCGGACATGGCGGCGACGATGGAAATGATTGGATTCCGTGTGGTCATGGCGCCGAGTTTTTTGTTGACGGAGCGTCATTAAACCGTCTTGGTCCTCGAGGGCACGGCGAACGGTTTCGGCTTCGACTCCTCAGAACCACGCGTTCTATACCGCTTTCAAGTGCGCGACAGAACCGTACCCGTGAGCCAAAATAAATGTCAGAAAGACTTCAAGCCCAAATGCATCGATTCGGGTAAGGATGAATGCGACTGCGAATCTGTGCAGAAATAGTAAAAAATGGGCCTCAATCGCTCGTTGGGACCTGGTATAGGCACATCGCCGCTTTCAGGCGATCGGCGACCGCCTCCCGGAGCTCGGCGGGCCCCAGCACCTCCACATCCGGACCGTACTTGAGCACGTCCATGATTAGCTCGAGGGCGTTGCTGTAGGGGACTCGCAGCTCGTAGCGACCGTCGTCGAGAAAGCGTCCCTCCTGGTCCCGGTGCCAGCGCTCCTTGGCGACCCAACGCGCGCGACGCGCGTCGAAGCGCAGCACGGCCACCTGTAGTGGGGCACCGGCGAAAATTCCGTACGAGGCGGCATGGTGGGCATCCAGGTCCAGTTGCGATATCTCCTGGGCCTCGGTGTCCAGCTGCCTCGCATCGCCGACCGCATCCAGCGCGAAGGTACGCAGTCCGTTGCGCAGATGGCACCAGGCGTCCAGATACCAATTGTCACGGTAGTAGACAAGCCGTTGCGGAGAAATCTGGCGCTCGCTGTGCGTTGCGTCAGCCCGGGTGAAATACACTAGCTTCAGGCGCCTGCGTTGGGCGAGGGCGCCGGCGACCGCCTGAAAGCAGCCGCCGGCGCTGCGCGCAGCCATCTGCAGAATCCGGATGCGCCCGGCGAGCCCCTCCGACCCGGCGTGTTGCAGCCGCAGCAGGTCGTCGATACGCCGCTGCAGCGGCTTGAGATGTGGGTCCAGCAGACCTGGCTGCACATCTTCGAGCAGCTGCTGCACCGACAACAGGGCATGCAGCTCCGAGGCGTTGAACCAAAGTCCGGGAAGCTCGTACATCGCCCCTTCGCTTTGATCATATCGGTAACCGTTGCGCTCCCGATCGTAGACGATGGGGGCGTTCAGGTACAGGCGCATGTCCTCTATAATCCGCTTGACAGTCGCTCGGGAGCACTCCAGCTCCTCTTGGAGGCGGCGGCGGGGGACCGGATGACGCGCGCTCTGGAGGATGCGGTTGAGCTCGAAGATCCGATCGAAACGGTCCACCTTGGGTCAGAGATGGTGCACCATCGCCTGTGACGCAACCGGCGGAGGCGCGGACCAGAGGCGCTCGAGGTTATAGAAATCACGGACCTTGGGCAGCATGATATGGACGACCAGGCTATTGAGATCGACGAGGGCCCATTCGCCTTCCTTTACACCCTCGATGCCCAATGGGGGCTCTCCCGCGTCCTTGGCACGAAAGGCGACTGTCTCGGCCAGCGCCTTGACGTGGCGGTCCGAGGTACCGGATGCCACGATCATGAAGTCGGTCACGACGGTCTTGCCGCGAACATCCATAACCGTGACGTCCCGCGCTTTCATGTCGGCGAGAACATCGAGGACCAGCTGCTTCAGTTGCTCTATCTGCATACGATCTCCTCTGGGATCATGGCTTCAGGGGCATGTCGGGATTCCAAGCTCGTTCATTTTGATGTCGGAGCTTGTCGGCGGTACAAACCCTCCCGTTCGATGAGGGTCAGCACATTTTCGGGAAGCAAAAAACGCGGGCTCAGGCCCAGCGCTATCTGGGATCTGATGGCGGTCGCGGAAATGCCCAGCTGGGTGACATCCTGCAAGTAGATCTGACCTCCGGGCGCGTGGGCCAACGCTTGCGGCTCTATGGCCATACGCGGCTCCATCCAGCGTCGCAGCTCGGGATCCCTCGGCTCGTTCGCATCGGGTCGGCGCATGACCACCAGATGTGCCACCTCCGCGATTTCTTCCCAGCGATACCAGGTAGGGAGCTCACCGAAGGCGTCCAGTCCGGTCAACAGACAGATAGGACGCTCTGGTCCAAGCTCTTCGCGCAGAGACACGAGGGTATCGTAGGTGTAGGAACAGCCGTCACGATCGAGCTCGCGCTCGTCCGCGACAAACCCCTTTTGGCCTTCCACAGCCGCCTGCACCATGGCGAGACGCTGAACCGCCGTCGCAACCGGCTGCGACCTGTGTACGGCGGTTCGCAGTGGAACGAATCGAATCTCCTGCAGCGGCAGACCCTGCAAAACATCCAAGGCTGGGCGCAGGTGGCCGAAGTGTATGGGATCGAAGGTGCCGCCGAAAACGCCGATCATACCGCGCGGTCGTCCGGTTTCCGTCTCATGCGGTTAAAGACACCGGTCATTCCTCGATGGCACGGTCAGGTCGCCGCCGTGCGAGCGGACCCGCACCATTGGAGCAGCCGCGGACGGCGGCTTGCTGTAAAAGGGCTCGCCATGCTGAGAAACTTAGCAGAAAAGCACCGGGATTTCTCTCAAATGCGAATCTCCCCGTCGCCCAAGACCACGAATTTCACCGAGGTCAGCCCCTCGAGACCCACGGGTCCCCGGGCATGAAACTTATCGGTGCTGATGCCGATCTCGGCGCCGAGTCCGTACTCGAACCCGTCAGCAAAGCGCGTCGAGGCGTTGACCATCACCGAGCTCGAGTCGACCTCGCGCAGGAACCGCCTGGCCCGGCTGTAGTTTTCAGTGATAATCGAGTCCGTGTGCTGGGAGCTGTGGTCAGCGATGTGATCCATGGCGGCATCCAGGTCCGCGACGACGCGCACCGACAGGATAGGGGCCAGATATTCGGTGTCCCAGTCCTCCTCGGTCGCCGCCCGAGCGAAAGACAGGATTTCCTGCGTGCGCGGGCACCCACGCAACTCCACGCCCTTCTCCCGCAAGGCCGTCCCGAGACCGGGCAGGACCGCCTCGGCTATACCCTCCGCCACGAGCAGGGTCTCCATGGTGTTGCAGGTCCCGTAACGCTGGGTTTTGGCGTTCAGGGCCACGTTGAAGGCCTTTTCGGGGTCTGCTTCATCGTCGATATAAACGTGACAGATGCCGTCCAGGTGCTTGATGACGGGCACCCTGGCCTCGCGACTGATGCGCTCGATCAGTCCCTTGCCACCGCGCGGGATGATGACGTCCACAAACTCGGGCATGGCGATCATGGCGCCCACCGCGGAGCGATCCCTGGTCGCTACCACCTGCACCCCATCGGCGGGAAGCCCGGCGGTTTCCAGCCCGCGCCGGACGCTCCCAGAAATCGCCTGGTTCGAGTGGAATGCCTCTGAGCCGCCGCGCAGCACCGTTGCATTGCCCGACTTCAGGCAGAGGGCCGCCGCATCCGCGGTGACATTTGGACGGGACTCGTAGATGATTCCTATGACGCCCAGGGGGACCCGCATGCGTCCCACCTGGATCCCGCTAGGGCGATAGCTCAGGTCGGTGATGGCGCCTACCGGGTCCGGCAGAGCGGCGATCTGACGCAGGCCTTCGATCATGGCGTCGACGCGGGCCGCGGTCAGCTCCAGCCGATCGAGCAGGGCGTGGTCCAGCCCTTTCGCCGCTCCTGCTTCCAGATCCCGGCGGTTCGCCTCTGCCAGGAAATCGCGCGCGCGGTCGATATCCTCGGCGATGGCCAACAGGGCCTTGTTTTTCGCCGCCGTGTCAGCGCGCGCCAGTACCCGGGAAGCGGTCCGCGCGCGTTTCCCGAGATCACGCATGTAGACGGCGACATCGCCGATCGGTGTCTCCGACATGGATTCCGAATCCGACATCTGGCAAATCTCCCACTGGGACTCGATGCCCGAGAACTGGGCAGGCTCGACGGCCGAATTCTAACAGATATGCCGACTTGCCTAGGCCCGAGGTTCGTGCGTCCAGGAATTGCCGGCGCTCGCGAGGTCGTCGGCGATGTTCGTCAGCGTTTGCCAGGGATCGCCGATTGCCAAGCCCTTGATCTGGCGATCCGCTGATGCGCACCGGATCACGAGGTCCTGTAACTGCTCCATGGACAGCCGCTTCAGTGTCGACAGCACGCGAGCCTGGCGGGATTCCCAGACATTGTGCGTGCGAAACGCAGCCGCGGTTCGCCCGCGTTGGGCTTCATGTGAAACCGCCGCCAACATGCGCAGCTCCCGAGCCAGGGCCCAGAGCACCAGCGCGGGCGCGGTTCCCTCCGCTGCCAATCCGCCGACGATGCGCTGGACGCGGGACCGATTCCCTGCCAGCGCGGCGTCCGTCAGGTCGAACAGGTCGTAACGGGCGCTGTCGGAAATAGCGCTCGCGAGCCTTTCACGACTCAGGTTGCCTTCACCATAGAGAAGCCTGAGCTTCTCCACCTCCTGGGCCGCCGCCAACAGGTTTCCCTCGACCTGCTCGGCCAGTAGGCTGGCCACCCCGGCCTCGGGGCGGAGCCCCCGTTCGCGCAGCCGCTGCTCGATCCAAGCGACCAGGCGTGGCCCCTCGATCTGTCGAACCTGGAGCAAAATTCCGATCCGGTCCAGCTCTTGAACCCACTTGGCCTGGAGCTCCTTGCGCTCCAAGCCGGGGGCTAGAATCAGCAGCAAATTGTCCTGCACGGGGTGACGGCAATAGGCGCGCACGGCCTCGCTGCCTTCGCGACCGATACGCGCGGAGCTGAGCCGCAGCTCGATGAGCTTGCGGTTGCAGAACAGGGAAAGCGCGCCGGCCGCGGCTGCTAGGCTACCCCAATCGAATCCCGTCTCACACTCCAACAACTCCCGCTCCTCGAATCCTTGGGCGCGAGCCGCCCCGCGCACGGCGTCGGCCGCTTCGCCGAGCTGTAGCGGCTCGTCGCCACAGATCAGGTAAACAGGGGCCAGTGAGCGCTTCAGGTTATTCGAGAGCTGCTGGAACTGGATGCGCATGACTCAAAGCAGCGCGGCTCTTAGGCGCGTGAGAATGCGGTTCGCGGCATCGCTGACCATATCCTCATAGATCATCTCCGCCTCCAGCTGCTTACCAAGCACCTCCACGTCCGGATTCTCGTAGCTGCGCACCACATCGATGGACTGTTGCTGCACCAACTGCTTTCCGTCCGGCGCCACCGCATCGAAGGTCAAGCCGAGGTGGAGCTCCCTTGCCAGAACCTTTCCGTTGCGGTCCACGGCGACGACACGCGAAGAGCGATTTTCGTTGCTGATTCTTACAATGACTCGGGCGTCCTGGGGCCGAGCGGCCAGCCGCACCTGCGATCCCTGCAACCGCTGGATCATCTCCGTTGCCACTTGAGATCCGCGCGGTTGGATGAGAATGGGATTGAGCTCCGGCGGGATGTCCAACTGGCCCCTCAGCTTGAAGCCGCAGGCACTGGTTGCCAGCGACGCCACCAGGACGAGAATGAGCGCAAAAGGGCCGCGCTTCGCGGTAAGGGGTGTCAGTAAGCGGCCAAGCTCGGCAACCATGGTTCTCATCAGCGCGCCACCACGTTGACCAGCTTGCGCGGTACCAGGATGATCTTGCGTACCTGGGCCGCGCCGATGAATTTGCGTACGTTCTCGTTGGCGAGGGCCGCCTGCTCGATCGCCTCCCTTTCCGCATCCGCCGGAACCTGGATCTTGCCCCGCACCTTCCCGTTCACCTGGACCACGAGCTCGATGTTGTCCTGCCTCAAGGCCGACTCGTCCACGCTCGGCCATCCCGCGTCCAGGATGTCCTCGCCGAAACCCAGATCCCGCCAGAGCTGGTGCGTTATATGGGGCGCAATGGGGGCCAACAGGCGCAACAGGATACTCAAACCCTCGCGTAGCACTCCCCTGCTGCCGGTTGAGGCATCGAGCCGCTGAAGCGCGTTGACCATAATCATGCAGCCCGAGGCCACCGTATTGAACTGCTGACGCTCGTAATCGAACAAGGCCTTCTTGAGCACCCCGTGCAGCTCCCGGCGCACCGATGCGCTCCCCTCGTCCAATTCGTCCGGCATCGACGCATCGGCTACCTCGTCCGCCTTCGCCGATGCCAGTGACCAGAGCTTCTTGAGGAAACGGGATGCGCCCTCCACTCCTTCGTCGTTCCACTCCAGGGACTGATCCGGGGGCGAGGTGAACATGGTGTAGAGGCGTACGGTATCCGCCCCGTAACGGTTGGTCAGGGTTTGAGGATCCACGCCGTTGTTCTTGGATTTGGACATCTTCTCGATGCCGCCAAAGGTCACGGGCTGGCCATCCTCCTCGAGCACGGCTTTGACCATACGGCCCTTCTCGTCCCGCGTAACCTCGACGTCCGCCGGGTTGAACCAGTGCTTGCGCCCCTCAGCGTCCTCGCGAAGGTAGGTCTCGGCTACCACCATGCCTTGGGTGAGAAGGCGAGCGAAGGGCTCGTCGCAGTCCACCAGGCCCTCGTCGCGCATCAGCTTGTGGAAAAATCGGGCGTAGAGCAGGTGCAGCACCGCGTGCTCGATACCGCCCACGTACTGATCGACGGGCAGCCAATACCTGGCGCGCTCGTCGAGCATCGCCGTATCGCAATCACTGGAGCAGTAGCGCGCGTAGTACCAGGAGGACTCGACGAAGGTATCGAAAGTGTCCGTCTCTCGGATCTCGCCGTTGGCGAGATCCGAGAATGAGGGCATTTTTTTCAGGGGGGAGCCGGAGCCGTCGACGACCACGTCCGCCGGAAGGCGCACTGGCAGGTCGGTCTCGGGGCGCACACCGCCGTCAGCGGTGTGGACGACGGGGATGGGGCAGCCCCAGTAGCGCTGGCGGGAAACGCCCCAGTCGCGCAGGCGGAAGTTGACGCGCTTCTCGCCCTTTCGCCTTTCCGAGAGCCAGTCTGCAATGGTATCGAATGCTTCCGCACTGGTCAGGCCGGTGAAGGGGCCCGAATTATAGAGAGCACCCTTCTGCTCGAAGCGCTCTTCCCATGTGTCCCATTGAAGAGGATCGCAGGAGGGGTCTCCTTCAACCCCGATCGCGGGGTAGGAGCCTACGAGCGGATCGGCCCCCACCGCTGTGCGGGTCACGGTCCCTTCGTATAGCTTTCGGTCTTTCCACTCGGCTGGAACAATGACCGGTTTGATCGGAATGTCGTATTTACGTGCGAAATAATAATCGCGCTCATCGTGCGCAGGTACCGACATGACCGCGCCTGTGCCGTAGCCCATTAGGACGAAGTTCGCGGCGAATATCGGGACCGGCTCGTCGGTAATGGGATGGATCGCGTCGATGTCGAGGGGGTGTCCCTTCTTCTCCATGGTCTCGATCTCGGCCTCCGAGATGCCGCCCTGGCGGCATTCCTCGATGAAGGCGGCGAGCTCGGTGTTGCTCTCGGCAGCCCGACGAGCCAGCGGATGCTCCGCGGCGACGGCCATATAGGTCACGCCCATGACAGTGTCCGGGCGGGTGGTGTAGATGCCCAGCTTCTCATCCGAGCCCTGAATCCCGAACTCCATATAGACGCCCTCCGAGCGCCCGATCCAGTTGCGCTGCATGGTGCGCACCTGCTCCGGCCAGCCGTCGAGACCGTCGATCGCGTCCAGCAGCTCCTGGGCATAGTCCGTTATGCGAACGAACCATTGCTGGATCTCCTTTTTCTCCACCCGCGCCCCCGAGCGCCAACCCTTGCCGTCGATCACCTGCTCGTTGGCCAGCACCGTCTGGTCGACCGGGTCCCAATTGACAGTCGCCGTGGCCTGATAGGCGAGGCCCTTCTCCATCAGCCGAGTGAACAGCCACTGCTCCCACCGGTAATAGTCCGGGTCGCAGGTGGCCAGCTCCCGGTCCCAGTCATAACCGAAGCCCAGTTGCTTGAGCTGGGTCTTCATGTAGTCAACATTGGACCTGGTCCACTGGGACGGGGGAACCCCATGCTTGATGGCGGCGTTCTCCGCCGGCAATCCGAAGGCGTCCCAACCCATGGGCTGGAGCACGTTCTTGCCCAACATGCGCTGGTAGCGGGCGATCACGTCCCCGATGGTGTAGTTGCGAACATGCCCCATGTGGAGGCGCCCGGAGGGATAAGGGAACATGGACAGACAGTAGAACTTGTCCCGTGACGGGTCTTCTACCGCCTTGAAGGACCGGTTCTCTTCCCAATAGGCCTGTGCCGCGGCTTCTATTCGGCGCGGATCGTAATCGCTTTGCATCGTAACCGCCGGGTGAGTGGTTTTGCGCTCGGGGGAGCACGCGTAGGTTTCCACGCGGTGCGTGGGAACGAGGGTGAAGGATACCTCAGTCTGGCGAGGGGGTGCGATAGATGCGCTGTCGGTTGCCGGATCATTGCGCCGTAAAGCAGGCTCCGTAGGAAAAAGAGGAAAAAGGGGCAGGCTCAATTCCTGCTCGACTGTTTCCATCCTCCGGCGCCCTCGCATCCACATCGACGGTGTACCGCTGCATATCGTACAGCGTGTCCACAATCGTGGAGCTTGCTTCTTCGATGACCAGGATCGCCACGCTTACCTTGGCTGGCTGCGCGAAGCCTTGCAGCGCGAGCACTGTCAGCTCCATGCGTACGTCCTGATGACCAATCATGTCCACTCCTTTCCGCTCATCCCCTCTATCTCGCCCTCGGCCCGGACAACACCTCTCGACGGGAAGTCTATAGAAACCTCTTCCGCACCGCCCTGGATGACGCTCCGCTTGCCGATCTCCGCATGGCGCTGAACCAGGACCAGCTCATCGGAAACAGCCGTTTTTACGCCGAGATCGAAGCAACGACCGGTCAGCGCCGCGAGCGCAGAAAACGGGGACGTCCTCGAAAGAAGAACGAAAAGGAACCACTGGAAGACACAGGTCAGCAACCGCTTCCTCTTTGAATAAAATGAGCTTGGCCCCTGTCATTGTGAAATAGCCCGCGGCACGCCTATAGAGGGTCGCGGCCATATACCTGGAAACTGGCATACAGGAAACAGGCAAAGAAAGACGCGAAAAGCTGTTGCAACGAGGTTGGATTCGAAATGATGGGATGCGTAATATCGGCTCCCGTAATTGAGCACCGGAAGACTCCTTCCTGGGTATGCTAGGCTCAATTTAAACTCAAGCGCGGCGTTCGGCCGTAAATCTATGGCGCTGAGATCCGCAAACAACATGTTCGACGAATGGACGACATCCCAAATTCGCCTGCTCGAAACCCAAGACTTCGAGCAGCGAGCGCCCGGAACCATTTTGCGAGATTTCGAGACCTTGCTGAGCCTGATCGGCGACCAAGGCCTGCCCGTGACCCCCTCCCATCTGCTCGCGATCAAGTCGCTGGAGACGATCAACCGCAGTCTCACCCACCCCTTGGAGCTGGGGTTGAAGCGGGCGATGCAGAAATCCTACCCGCATATCAGCGGTCTTTATCTACTGTTGCGCGCCACGGGTCTTACCCTGATCGATCCGAATCTCAAAAAGCCGCGGCTCAAGCTCGATTCCCAGCTCATGGAATCCTGGCGCTCGCTCAACGCGGCCGAACGCTACTTCGCGTTACTGAAGGCATGGTGGGGTCGCGCCACCCCGGAGATCATCTGCGAACGGGGACAGGGAAGCGGTGAAATACACGCAAGAACCCTCGCCTTCATCGAGCGCTTTCCGAAGACGGGTGTTCTGACGATGAAAGCTCCGCAGGATGTGGAAATGTTTCGCTACCGGCCCGGTTTCTATAACTTGGCGTTGATGGAGCTCTTCGGCTTGCTCGACATTCGGCTTGGATCCCTCGCTGACGCTCGGGCGTGGCAACCGGAACGGATACGACTGACCGATTGGGGCAAAGTCTTGCTGGGCAACTACGCGAGCTTCCTCCGGCAACCGGTGGACGAAGAAGATGGCTCGACCCAGCCGATGCGCGACTTCATGGTGCTGTTCCAACCCCTGGAATGCTTCGAGTCATGGAGCCGGACGGTCCGTCCGCACATCGAAGGATGGCGCAAGGATCTCGACATTCCCGAGCTTCCTTTTAACCCCGGCCCGCATCTGTTCAAGGTTTCTCTCGGCACCGATTGTTGGCGGCGCATTGCCATCGGGGGAGATTCTTCTCTCGAAGAGCTCGCGGCGACGATTCTCGAAGCCTTCAGCTTCGATTCGGACCACCTGTACCGTTTCAGCTACAAAGATCGTTTCGGTCGAGACCTCGAAATCCACCATCCCTATTCGGCGGGTGATTTCGACAGTGAATCCGCGGACGAGGTCAACGTCGGCGATCTCCCCCTGCGCGAGGGTATGCGCATCGGTTTTCTGTTCGACTTCGGCGACCGGTGGGAATTCGATATCCAGACCGAAAGTGTCGATGCCGACTCCCTGATCGGAGAACCGCAGGTGTTGGAAAGACACGGCGAGGCGCCGCAGCAATACGGGGGTTGGTAGGCGCCGGCGATTGGCTCCCCCAGCTTGGTGCATTAGCCGCTGCTGATAGGAAGTATCCCGAACTGGAAGACGACGACATCAGACAGGCTCTGGAGTTTGCCGCCAGCAACCTCGACGACCGGATCATCACTACGACCTGAGGACGGCAGAACTTCTTGACGGCAAAGCGGTAAAACAAAGCAGGATAACGTGGTACGTCCCCGTTTTACCTCCGCTGTCGCGGTTGTTCCGGCAGGTATGGAAGTGCGGATGTCGGCTATGCTCGGTATTTTTCCGTTGCTACTGACAATCGCATGTCTGACTTTGTGCTTGATGATCTTGACGAGGATAGCCTCCCTCAGAGCGGCGATCGCCTGCAGATCCTCTCACCCGAAGAGTACGAGCTGCTGTGGGGATTTCCGCGCTTCACCCAGAGCGATCGGGATCTCTTCTTCACGCTGACGGCACC
>JAJDOL010000248.1 GCA_022340195.1 Chromatiaceae bacterium | reverse complement strand
ATTACAAATCAGCTGCTCTACCAACTGAGCTACGCCAGCGTTGTCCGGCACATTATTGCTGCGTTCCCATCCCAGGCAAGATATGCTCGCGTTCGTCTCGTACCTCATTGCACCTTACGGTGCCGGCTAACTAGAACGCCGTCCTCCCGGGTCAGGATTTTTTAGCATCCGCCAATAACGGACTTTCCCCATAGGTTAGCAGCGACAACAAACCAATGGTCCGCGCAGCGGACGCTACGCTAACCGCGCGGTTGACTATAGGGGCCGCTGTGCGGACCTTCCGGATGTCAACGCACCCCAGACTTCGTAGATCCAGCCGTCCAGGGAAGGCAAGCCAAACAAACCAATCAATCACGCCAATCAAGCTGTAATATCGATCCAGGCCCGGTCGAGTTTTCCCGCCAAAGCACCGCCGCTTTGAAGCGGTGCCCGCTGTCGATGTTTAAACCGCCGCACCCCGGCAATACCAAAGCACCAATTCTATTTGAACCGGAGAGCGCGTACAACGACGCGGTCCGGCAAAACAGGAGCGATATGAGCTTGCCTCGCGCCCTAAAACAACTCGTCAGCTGTCACTTCATCTTCTTCTTCCGCTCCAGCCGAAATTGGCAGCGGGGTCTCTCCTCCTCCGGCCTGATCGTCGGGTGCGTCCGATTCCAGAGCGCCCGCGTTGCGCTCTCCCTCCCGCTGTCGCTGCGGAGCAGCGGGCGGTTGTTCGGATGCATCCAGGGCCTCCGATTCCGGCGTTAGGGCGTCGGGTACTAGGCCCCCATTGGCTTCCGGCGCTTCAACCCGCTCCGTCTCCGTAAGCTCGGTCGCGCTTTCGGATTCGGAGACATCGCTGTTCATGGTTTGTTCGTCCATCGATTCCTTGCCCGCTACATCAGGACTGTCTCGATCTGCAGAATGCTTCGGCTCCTGGAGTGGCTCACCCACCAACCGGATTTCGTAGCGCCCTTCCGGAACCGGCGTCTCCGGGGGCTCCAGGGATTTCTCGCGCTGATAGCCCCAGAAGAAGAGGCCGAGGTTGAGCAGGACCAGGATGGCGAAAACCCAGGGCAGCATGAGTTGATCCTCAGCAGAGCAGAGCCAGGCCCCGGAGTACGAGATCGGGTTTGTGTTGGACCGATAAGCGCAGAGCGGGGATCAGTCGCTGCGCATCCCCCCCTGTGAGGATACAGTCGGGCACCCGGCCGGTCTGGCGAGCCAGCTGTTCTGAAAGTCGCTCCGCCAGTGCCGCCGGTGCCTGGATCGAGCCGGCAGCGATAGCGGTTCCGGTGTCGACCGCCCAGGGGTCGGCAAGCTCTTGGGGCTCAACTCGAGGAATGTGGGTGCCGGACAGCAGCCCATCGCGCATCATCTCGATTCCGGGCGTTATGAGTCCGCCGAGATGGCGTCCGTCCCCGAGCAGCAGGTCGTAGGTGATGGCGGTGCCGGCGTCGACGATGAGAACCGGGCTTGCGCAGCTGCGATGGGCGGCGATGAGGGCCAACCAGCGGTCGACTCCGAGTCGCTCAGGGTGCTCGTAGGCAATCCTGACGCCACAAGCTTCGAGCTCGGTCGCGGCGAATCTCGGCTCCAAGTCCCAGTGGGACCGGCAGGCGCCAACCAAGGCGCCCGATACCTCGTTGCCGCCGACGTTGCCAACGAGAATCCGATGCGGTGGTGCCAGCTGCTCCCAGGCCGCGTGAAGGTCGATGGGCAGACCGCCATGATGGCGGACGGTCGACATCTCTCCCAGCGTGCCTGACTCGAGAACAGCCCACTTGAGGTTGGTGTTACCTATGTCTACGAGAAGATCCACTGGATTCGACCTCGCTGAGGCGCTCGCGCCGCATCATAGCATCTGGTAAACGACGTTCCCGGAATAGATCCTTTCGCGCATATCGGGCCTCGGCGCGGAAGTTCCCGGCTCAGATCATATCGGGGATCGGTCTTCTCGCGCCGGCCGCAGGCTGACCTCTCCGGCCTGAAAGGTCTCGATGCGACCCTCGATGTCGAGGCAAAGGGCGCCCTCTGCTGTGACACCGGCGTGTATACCGGGATAGGACCGGTCGCCCATTCGGATCTCCACCTGCTCACCACGGTAACGATCGAAACGCTCCCACTCCGGGAGGAAGGGGCCGAGCCCGTCGGTACCGTACTTCTCCATGACCTCCGTCAGGCGCTCCGCCAACCTGGCCGCAAGCCGGTTACGGCTTATGGGGCCGAGCCCGGAAACGGCTTCCAGGTCCACCCAGGGTTGGTCGATCTCGGCCGCCTGATCCGCGTCGAGGTGCGTGTTCAGACCCAACCCGACCACCACCAGGCTCGGGCCCTGCGCCTCCCCCGCCACCTCCAGGAGGAGGCCGGCGAGCTTGCGGCGTCGCCACAGCACGTCGTTGGGCCACTTGAGAGCGATATCTGGTACACCCTCCGTCTCCAGGACGCCCGCAACCGCGGTTCCCGCGGCCAGGCTCAGGCCGCCGAGCGCGCTCGGTCCGAGGGGATATCGCCACAATAGGGAGAGGTAAAGATTGGTACCGAAGGGTGACACCCAGGTCCTGCCGCGCCTGCCGCGTCCGGCACGCTGGCGCTCGGCGAAACAGAGCGTGCCGGATGGCGCGCCTTTCTGCGCCTCGCGCATCAGGTGGCTGTTGGTGGAGTCGATATCGTCGTAGATGTCGAGACGTTTGATCCGATTCCGCGGTTGACGGGGGATCGCGGCCAGTATGCGCGCTGGATCGAGCAGCTCTATGGGGGTCGCCAAACAATAGCCGCGCCCCCGAACCGAGCGAACTTCCAGACCCAGCGCTGCACCGGCTTTATGGACCGCCTTCCACACAGCCGCTCGACTGAGACCGAGCGCCTGCGCGAGGGCCTCGCCGGAATGGAGCTCGCCGTCGGCGAGCCGGCGGATGACTCTCAAATGGGTTTCCATCTCGGGTAGCTACAAGGTCGTGATCACGGTTTTGCCGTCCCTGGGCGATTGGATCCCAGAGTCCCACCCGGAACGGCGAATCTCGCGCCAGGTTGCGGATGTCGTGGGCGAAGTCTCCGATCAGACCGACAGCCCCAACCAAGCTGCGCGCCTGTGCGCTGTCTCCCGCGGCGCGTCGCTGAGGATTCGCAGCTCACAGGTATCCGCCGGGGCCGGGCGCGGGCGGACGCGAAAGCGCATCAACTCGTCCCGGCGGAACGCATGAATCTCGGCCTCTCCACCCTCCGCTATGGTCGCGACCTGGTCCTCGAGCTTGTCCCGTTGGATGCGGATGCCGTCCAACGCGACCAGGGTATCTCCGGGGGCGAGACCGGCCAGTTCGGCCGGACCACCGGCGAGCGCGACGGCAATGACGGGCTCAGCTACGCCCTGCCGGAGGCGGATTCCGAGATCCCCACGAGGGTGCTCTTCCTTCACCTCGCCGGCCACCCCACCCTGGTCCTTGGGCCCGAGCGATGGGCGCATGCGCAGCTCTATGCCCATGCTCTGAAGCAATGGCGACAGATCCAGGTCCTCCGTCGAATCGAGCGCTTGGCGGAAGAATCCGCTCAGATCGAGGCCGGTAACCTCCTCGGCAATGGCCTCGACGCCGCGCTCTGGGACGCCGATCCCGGGCTTTCCGTGGTGCAGCCACAGGGCGCGCATGATGTCGTCCAGGGATTTGACGCCCGCTGTGTCGCGGCGGACGGTCAGGTCCAGGGCAAGGGCGACCAAAGCCCCCTTTGCGTAGTAGCTGATGATGGCGTTGGGGGCATTTTCGTCCTGCTTGTAGAACTTGGTCCAGGCGTCGAAGCTGGATTCGGCCACCGTCTGCACCAGGCGCCCGGGCGTGCGCATGACCCGAGTGATTATCTGAGCCAACAGCTCCAGATAGCCCCGCTCGTCGATACATCCGCTACGCACCAGAGCCAGATCGTCGTAATAGGAGGTGATGCCCTCGAAGGCCCACAGCAGGCGCGTGTGCACCTCCCGGCTCAACCCCTCGTCCATGAACACCTGTGGACGGATGCGCTTGACATTCCATAAGTGGAAATACTCGTGACTACACAGGCCGAGGAAGCGCCGGTAGCCCTCGGAGGGCTTGTCCATACCGGTCGCAGGCAGCTCGTCGCGGCTGCACAGCAGGCTGGTCGAAAAGGCGTGCTCCAGGCCCCCATAGCCGTCGTCCGTGGCCATGGTCAGGAACAGATAGCGGTCCAGCGGCAGCTCACCGAACAAGTCGGCATGGGTTTCGCCGATGCGCTCCAGGTCGCGTTGCAGGCGCGCCTCGTCCGCCCGGTGGTGCCCGGTGATGGCCATCCAGTGCGGAACATTGCGAACGCTGAACGGGATCAGGGTGAAGGTCCCCATCTCCACTGGATGGTCAATGAGGTCGTTGTAGCCTTCGGCCTGATAGGTCCCAAAGCCCCAGGGCTCCGCATCGAGGCGCCGGAGGCTGGTCGCCACGCGCCACTCCCCATAGCCGTCGCCCGGCGGTGGCAGGAGCTCGACCCGGCAGGGGACATCATCCAACCCTTGGACGCGCAAAAATAGACTCGGGCCGTTGAAGTAGGCGTGGCACGTATCGAGATGGGCGGAGCGTACCGAGAGCTCCCAGGCATAGACCCGGTAGCTCACCGTGACGGGATTCTCGGATGCGTCGAGACACCAAGTCTGCTTGTCGAGCTTTGCGAGCCGGATGGGACCCGTGCAATCCCTCGCCTCGATGGAGACGATGTTCATTGCGAAATCCCGGATCATATAACTTCCCGGAATCCAGGCGGGCACGGACAGGATCACCTCGTCCGGGGGGCTGCGTATTTCCAGCTCGACCCTGTAGAGATGGGCCTCTGGCTGGCTCGGTCGGACGCGATAGATCAGATCGCCGTTAGCGTTCATGGTCGATCTACGGACTGCAAATTGACATTTGTCACTGACTCAGAACATCGGAATAGAGCAATCTTCTTCCACAGTTTGGAGCCCGTCTCCAACCGCCCGAGCGATGCTGTAACAAGGGCACGAGATTTACAAGGTACCGGTCGCCGTCACACCGGGCCAGCATCAACCAGAAAGGAGGATAACCCATGGGGTGGAAAATACCACGCCTCTCCCGCCGTGCTTTCCTTAAAACTACCGGCTATGGAACTGCCGGACTTAGTCTACTCTCCCCGATCGGCAACATGGTCGGCAAGGCTGTCGCCAAGGAAGAGGAAATCGAGGAGACCAGCCACAGCATCTGCAACTTCTGCTCGTCGCTGTGCAACCTGCGCGTCACGACCCATACCAAGAACGGTGACAAGCGGATCGTCAAGCTCGATGGCAATCCCAACTCCACGCTCAACCGCGGCAAGATCTGCGCCCGAGGCCAGGCAGGTCTGCGCCAGACCTACGATACGGACCGCATCAAGACGCCTTTGATCCGGGTGGAGGGCAGCAAGCGCGGCGAGTACAACTTCCGCGCGGCGAGCTGGGACGAGGCCTGGGACTATATCGCCAAGAGGCAGCAAGCCGCCAAGATCAATCCCTGGGAATGGACCATGGTGGGTGGCTGGACCTCTTGCGTGTTCTATATGAACTGGGCCGTGCCCTTCGCCATGGCCAACCAGGTGCCCAACATCGTGGCCTCGCCCATGCAGCATTGCGTGACTACCGGCCATCTGGGCACGGACATGGTCACCGGCAACTTCAACATCCACGACGAGGTTCTGCCGGACTTCGACAATGCCAAGTACATCCTGTTCGTGGCCAACAACGCCTCGATCGGCGCGGTCTCGACCTGCCGTATGGTGCGTTTCGCCGCGGGCCGCAAGAACGGCGCAAAAGTGGTCGCGCTCGATCCGCGCCGCTCCGAGACCGCGGCCAAGGCGGACGAGTGGATCCAGGTCCGCCCTGGGACGGACCTCGCCTTCATGCTGGCCCTGATGAAGATCATGATGGAGGAAGAGCTTTACGATGCGCTTTTCCTCCAGCGCCATACCAACATGCCCTTCCTCGTCCAAAAGGACGACCAGGGTGAGCTGCGAATGGTTACGGACGCGGAAGGCCATCCGATGGTGGTCGAAGAAGGCACTTCGAACGTCCGCGCGCTGACGACGTTCGGCAACGACAATTTCAAGGATATCGACGGCAAGACCTTCCTCCCGGGTCTCACGCTGCCCGAGCCCATCCTGGTCGAGGGCCGCCCGGTCAAGACGGTGTTCGAGGCCCAGCTCGAAGAGCTCGCCGAGTTCACGCCGGAGTGGGCCGCTGAGATCACCGGCGTGCCCGCCGACACCATCGCCCGCATATCCCGCGAATTCGGTAATACCCGTCCGGCCATCGTCGACCCGGGCTGGCACGGGGCGCGCTACGGCAACGTCAACATGCTGCGCCGGGTACAGGCCATGGTGCAAGCCCTGACCGGCGGTCTCGATGCGGTGGGCGGCTGGATGAACTCCGGCGAGCTCCACCACAAGGCCGCCCACATGTACAAAGCCATGGCGGAGGGTCACGAGATGGGCTCTCCCCTGGCCACCATGGCCGGATTCGGCTTCGCCAAACTGGTCATCAATGTCGTCTCCAACAAGGACGGCCAGTTCTTCAAGCACGGCAAGCCCGGCTGGTCATGGGCCTTCGCCGCGCAAGAAAAAGCGGCCGGCCGACCCAATGTGGCCCTGCCCGTGATGGTTGACACGGGGCTGCGCGATTCGGTGGAGGGAAAGCTCCAGTTCAACGGCGAGCCCTACAAGACCCGGGCCGTGATCATCAACGCGGCCAACCCGGTGCGCCACTACTATCCGGATACCTACTGGAAGGATGTCCTCTCAAACGAGAACATGGAACTGGTCATCGCGGTGGACGTGCTGCCGTCGGATACGACACCTTACGCGGACGTAATCCTGCCCAACAGCACCTACCTGGAGCGCGACGAGCCGACACTGTACGGCAACGGCGTGAATCAAGATTTGGCACTCACTACCCGCTACGCGGCCATCGAGTCCATGTACGACACCGAGGAGATGGCGGACATCCTGCTCAAGCTGACGGAAATCATCAGCGGCAACACGGACGGGTTCATCCAGATGATCGACCAGCTCACGGCGATCAAGTCCGGTCCCGTTCTGGCAGCCTACGCCGAGACCAAAAAGACTCACAAGAAAGGGGCCTTTGCGGCTGCCTGCCGGAAGGCCTCGTTCGAGCTGACCGCCGAGCGCCTGGAGACGACCGCAGAGGACATCGATAAGGTGCTGCGCGACAAAGGCGTCTATCAAGAAGCGGACAAACAGGAAATCCTCGCTAAACATGCCATGCCGCGTAAGATGCCGGTGCCCACCGACAGCGGCCGAGTGGAGTTCTACAGCAGTCTGATGCGCTCTCTGCGCGATGGCGGGCACACCGAGGATTACTTCAACGTTCTGGCAACCTGGATCGCCCCCCACTGCCGGGAAGGAAAATCCGTGACCGATCCCTTGGCGGAGAACGAGTTCTACTTCATCTACGGCAAGACGCCGACCGTCTCACACGGATCCACCAATAGCAACAACCCGGTGCTTGCGGGTATCAACAAATTCAAGGAGGACATCTACAAGCGGGTGTGGATTCACCCGACGCGGGCCGAGAAGCTGGGCATTGCGAACGGCGGTCAGATCAAGCTCACCAACAACAAGTCCGGTCAGGAGGTCGTGGGGCGCGCCCACATCACCCGTCTGGTAGAAAAGGACACCGTCTTTATCGCCTCTTCCTTCGGGGTGGAGAACAAGGCGCTGAGCAGAAGTTATGGAGAAGGCATCGCCACCAACAAGCTCATCCCCTATCAGGT
>JAJDOL010000236.1 GCA_022340195.1 Chromatiaceae bacterium | reverse complement strand
CCAACTTGGCCGAGGCGCGCACCCAGCTCGTCGCCATGATCGCCGAGACCGATCCGGCAAAGCTCGACGACTTCAAGGCCAAGGTCCACGCGGCGAGCGACAAATTGGACGCAGACCTGGCCGCGATGGCCTCCGGTCCGGACGCCGCGAAGGCCACCGAATTCCTGCCGGCATGGGACGCCTTCAAGAACACGCGCGAGACGGAAATCATTCCCGCCGTTTATGCCGGCAAGAACAATGACGCCAAGGCCATCGCCACCGGCATCCAGGCCGAGCGCATGACACAAATGAAGGCCGCCATGGGCTGTCAATAGGTCCAACCGACCGACAAGGTGGCCTATGTCGTACATGCAGATGCGCAGCGCGTAGGCCCCGCCCGCGAGACCCGGTGAGACGCATGCAAGCACGCCAACACGCCATTGGACTGGAGCCAGCCCACACAGTGCCGTCGGTGTTCTACCGCCCCCAGGGCAACGAGGTGACGCTATTCGAGCACGCCTTCCGCAACCGGCTGCCGGTGATGATCAAGGGCCCGACCGGCTGCGGGAAGACCCGTTTTGTGCGCTACATGGCGGAGCGGCTCGGTCGCCCCCTCTACACGATTGCGTGTCACGACGACCTCACCGCGGCGGACCTGGTCGGCCGCCACCTGATCGGCGACAGCGGCACTTTCTGGAGCGACGGCCCCCTGACCCGGGCCGTGCGCGAGGGTGCGATCTGCTACCTCGACGAGGTAGTGGAGGCGCGCAAGGACACCACGGTGGTCCTGCACCCCCTGACCGACGACCGGCGCATCCTGCCTCTGGAGCGCACCGGCGAAACCCTGCACGCACCTCAGGGCTTCATGCTCGTGGTCTCTTACAACCCAGGCTATCAGAACCTACTCAAGGGAATGAAGCCGAGTACCCGCCAGCGCTTTGTGGCGGTGACCTTCGATTTCCCGACGCCGGCATTGGAGGTCGACATCCTCGTTCGCGAGACAGGCATCGAAGAACGGCAGGCCGGACGTCTGGTCAGACTTGCCGGCGCCCTGCGGGCGCTCAAGGATCACGACGTCGAGGAGGCGGCTTCCACGCGTCTGCTGGTCTATGCGGGCACCCTGATCGAAAGCGGCATGGACGAGCGCGCGGCCTGCCGCGCCGCCTTGGCCGAGCCTCTGACAGACGACGCCGAGACAATCGCCGCCCTGGCAGAGGTCATCGATGCCACCCTCTCCTGATCAAACGTCCGACCCGGCGGCCGCGGCGCAAGCAGCCGGAGTCCGGCTCGCGATCACGGCGGAGGCACTCTATCTCGCGAACCTCCTGCTGATCCCCGTAATCGCCTTCATCGTGCTGGCAGTACTCTTCATGCGCTGCGACAAGGACACCCCACCCCTTGCCGCAGCCCACGTCAATCAAGTCTTCTCAGCGAGCTTGTGGGCCGGAATCCTGCTTGTCGTCGTCAATGGCCTAATTTTGCTCACGGGCGGCTACAAGGGCGTGCTGACCTGGACTCTGGCGATAATCTACTTTACCGTTTGTCACTCGACCTTGGTGCTGCTCGGGGTGATCGGCCTCGCCAAGGCCATGGCCGGCCAGTGCTGGCGCTTTCCCCTGGTGGGACGCCCCCTTCCGCGTGGCTGCTCGCGAACGGAAGAACGTGGCTAGGACGGCGCTCCAGCGCGAGTGCGCCTCGTCCCGGATCGGCTTCTCCGCTCTCTTCATCCTCGCACCGCCCCTGGACATCTTCCGCTTCGACCTCAGCCAGGGACACGCCATCCCGTTCGCGCCGGACTGGTCTACCGCCTCGCCTACACAGCGGACTCCCCTAACGGCCGATAGCAAGTAGCAGGAAGACGGTGGAAGAGCAAGTCGGAGCCCTCTGGCACCGGTTGATTACACGGGTCGCTGACCGGCGCTATCCTCAGGCGGCAGTCCCGCTCGCCGAGGTTGCCCACACCGTGGGAATCCTGTTCCGAGCCCTCGGCGGAGACGGCGGCCTGCAGGTCGAGGCCGCAGACCCGACCATCCACACGGCACGCCGCCGGCTGCTGCAGCGGGTGGCCGGCATCGGAGAGAAGGCGGAACTTGCGTGGCGCGACCAGCGCGCGCTGCGCCTCCCGTCCGTCATCGACTGCTTTCCCGAGAGAACGCTCAACCGCGACCTCTACGTCTGGTTGGCCGCGCTGGCCGCTAACTACGAGGATCCCCCGGGAAGCTGGTTCTGGGCCAACCAGCGCGTCGCGTGCAAAACGTTGGAACGCTTTCCCGGCCTGGCCGACCGCTATGCCAGGCTAGTCGCCGCACATCTCGCCCAACGGCCCGAGCCGGCGCACCTTCCATCCTCCGACGGCGCCCGCGAGCAGGCCGTTCGCCAGGCCTTGCTGCACCCCGGCAGCCTGGACGTCCTGCCCGCCGCCCGGCGCCCACCGGTCCCCGTCCCCCTGTGGCTGCATCCCGATCCGCCCCGATCTGCTGCCCTCGACACGGACCGACGTTGCGAGCAGGAGCAGGTCTCGCGCGACGACCGCGTAGAGGATCTGGACAGACGCCGCAGGCGACGGGCAGAGCGGGCGGAGATGCCTGAGAAGGACCAGGGGTTGGTCACCATCCGCATGGAAAACATCCTGACCTGGGGCGAGTACGTAAAGGTCGACCGTGGAACCGAAGAGGAAGAGGATCTAGACCGCGCCCGCACCGCCGCGGAAGATATGGACCAGCTCGCCATCGCCCGCGACCGCAAGGCCTCCGGTGCCCGGCTCAAGTTCGATCTCGACCTGCCCGCGGAGTCGGAGGACGACCTCGTGCTGTCGGACGGCATCCTGCTGCCCGAGTGGGACTGGAAGAAGGCCCGTCTGCTGCCGGAGCATTGCCGCATCGTTCCCATGCTGGCCGCGGACGCCACCCCCTGCGCCCTTCCGCCTCACCTGAGCCGCACCGCCAAGCGCCTGCGCAGCCAGTTTCAGGCCCTGACTCCCGCCCGCGTTCGGCACCGGCGGCAGCCCGAAGGCCAGGAGATCGATCTCGACGCCTATCTGCGCTTCGCGGCCGACCGGCACGCCGGAGTCATGGGAAAAGCGGATGCCCTTTACTGCGAGATGCGCAGCGGTGCCCGCGATCTCGCCTGTCTGCTTCTGGCGGACCTTTCCCTCTCGACGGACACCTGGATCGACGACCACGCTCGTGTCATCGACGTCATCCGCGAGAGCTTGTTCCTGTTTGCCGAGAGCTTGGCGGCGACGGGAGATCGTTTCGGCATGCTGGGTTTCTCGTCGCGCCGGCGCGACCCGGTGCGGGTGCACCGCCTCAAGGGTTTCGACGAGACCTACGGCGGTGCCGTGCGCGGGCGTATCCGGGCGATCAAGCCCGGTTACTACACGCGCATCGGGGCGGCGATCCGTTACGCGAGCGAGCTCCTGTCCAATCAGCCCGCCGGTCGGCGGCTGCTCCTGCTACTCTCCGACGGCAAGCCGAACGACCTCGACAGATACGAGGGTCGCCACGGAATCGAGGATACCCGCCACGCCGTCCGTGAGGCTCGCCGCTCGGGTCTTACGCCCTTCTGTGTCACGATCGACGAGTATGGCAACGACTATCTGCCCTACATCTTCGGCACCCGTGGTTACCTGGTCATCCGCCGCCCGGCGGAGCTGCCTGCACGGCTTCCGCTGCTCTATGCACGTCTGACCGCATGATCCTCCCGCGCATCCCTTGGTTCATTTCAGTCGTTATCGCCACCGGAGCGGCACCCGCAGCCGATCGATTCACTAATACAGGCATTCCTTTAGCCCATCGTAATTGATTGTTGTTAGAATCTTTTTTTGACTCGGCGAGCAGGCGCCACGGCAGCGAGCGCGGAAGGCTCGACCCCGAAATCCCCCGTGGTTTCTACCGGCACCCGTGTTCTTGGCCTGATCCGAGCTCGAATACTGTCCAGGCGTTACGCGGACGCCGCGGAGGTCGACTCCATGCTCGGATTACTGAACCGTTCTCTCCTGTTACGCGCCGGTCTGGCGATGGGATTGATCACCGCGTTGGCCCTGTCCGGAATGACGAGTGCGGTGATCGTGGCCCGCTCCACCCACGGTGAGGCCGCTGCCGTGAATCAGGCGGGCAGTCTTCGCATGCAGTCCTACCGGGTTGCAGCGGCCCTGGAGGCCACCGGAAACGGCGGGACCGACTCTTACGGGGACCTGAAGACCTTGGCGGCCGAGTTCGAGCAGCGTCTGCGCAGTCCTCGCCTGGCGGATGTCGTCCGTACCACCAGCCGCCATTCCATCCAGAATGCCTATCAGCTGATCCAGGACCGATGGCAGCAGAACATCCTTCCCCTGCTCTCGAAGCACATGGAAGGAAACACCGACTCGCCGGCAGGAACGCCGGCTGAAGATGCCCGCATGGCGTTTCGATCCGTCGTGGACGGTTTCGTTGGCGACATCGACAACCTGGTGCGGTTGCTCGAAGAGGACGCGGACTCGCGCATCCATATGCTCGGCCTGTTCCAAAGCATCAGTCTGTTTCTTACGCTGGCGGTGGCCATCGCCACCTTGTATCTACTGCAAGTCGACGTGCTTGGACCCTTGCATACGCTACTCGACGCCACGGAGCGGGCGGGGAAAGGCGACTTTTCCGCCCGAGTCAGCCTCACGGGGGCCGACGAGCTGGGTCGCCTGGGACGCACCTTCAACAGGATGGCCGCAGATCTTTCCAAGATGTACGAAGAACTGGAGAATCGGGTTGCCGAGAAAACCCGGAAGCTGACGCAGCGCAACCAGTCTCTGGAGCTCCTCTACACCGCGACCCAGTACCTGACCGAGGCCCCGATTGCCGAACCGACCTTTCGCAACCTGCTGAGCGACATCGGACGGGTGGTCGACGTAGACAGCATCGCACTCTGCCGCAAGGAAGACGACAAGAACTGTGCCCATATCATCGCGTCCAACGGTCCGGTTCCACCGATGTGCGATACAGCGGACTGTGCACGCTGTCTCGGCGACGGACGAACGCGGCAGCTTGTTGTCGAAGAGCGGGACGATACTTCCGGGTTTCTATCGATACGCGTTGGTGATCAGGAAGGCCCCAACGGTGTGATGCTGGTGGGAGTCCGGCCGGGGCAGGAGTTGGAGACCTGGCAAATTCAGCTGCTGGAGACCCTGGGCAAGCATATCGGCATCTCCCTCGACGTGTCCCGCCGCGTGACCCAGCACAGGCGCCTCGCGCTTCTCGAAGAACGCAGTGTGATGGCACGGGAGCTGCACGACTCCCTCGCTCAATCCCTCACATACCTCAAGATCCAGGCTGCAAGACTCTCGTTGCTTGCACGGTCGGGCGAGAAAACGAGCGGCTCGATCGACGACGCACTCGGCGAGCTCAAGGAAGGACTGAACACAGCCTATCGACAGCTGCGTGAGCTGCTGACCACTTTCCGTTTGCAGATGGACGGTCAGGGACTGGGGCCCGCCCTTTCCAAGACGGTCGATGAGCTCGGCGCGCACGGGAACCTGGCTATCGAGCTGGACAACAAGCTCGAGGTCTCCCCGTTCAGCGTCAACGAAGAGATTCATGTACTGCAGCTTGTCCGCGAGGCCCTCTCGAACGCGGTTCGCCATGCGCAGGCGACCTCGGCACGGGTCAGCCTGGGCTACGAGGACGCGGCGGTGGTACGGGTCACTGTGGAGGACAACGGAATCGGTATTCCGCAGAAGGCCGAGCGCAGCCAGCACTACGGATTGGCGATCATGCAGGAACGGGCCAACTCTTTGCGCGGCGATCTACGGATAGATCGCCTTCCTCAGGGAGGCACAAGGGTTTGCCTGCGATTTCGGCCAAAGACCGACCAGCAGAACAATTTCTCCGCGCAGGCAGAAACGGCGACATGAACGACACCAGAGTACGACGCGTCCTGATCATCGATGACCACCCCCTGCTGCGCAAAGGATTACGCCAGTTGGCCGATTTCAGCCCCGAGATCGAGATCGTCGGAGAAGCGGACAGCGGCGAGCAGGGTTTGGCGATGGCTCGGCAGCTCCAGCCCGAGCTGGTCCTTCTGGATCTATACATGCCGGGAATGAAGGGACTCGAGGTACTGAAGGCGCTGAAACAGCTGGAGCCGGCTCCCCGGGTCATCATGCTCACCGTATCCGATGCGCAAGAGGACGCCGTCGCTGCCTTGCGCGGGGGGGCCGACGGTTACCTGCTGAAGGACATGGACCCGGAGGAGCTCATGAACCGAATATGCGCGATCGACGAAGATGGGCCCGTCTTGTCCCCCAAGATCGCTGAGCGCCTGGGGGATTCTGTGAATACAAAGATTCAGCGACTGGTCGTCATCGACGACCATCCGCTGCTGCGCAAGGGACTGCAGCAACTTGCCGCATTCAGCCAGAAAATCGAGATCGTCGGGGAGGCGGATAAGGGCGAGCAGGGTTTGGCGATGGTCCGCGCGCTCCGGCCGGACCTCGTCCTTCTGGATCTTTCCATGCCCGGAATGACCGGTCTGGAAACGCTGCATGCGCTGAAACGGCTGGAGCCGGCGCCCAAGGTCGTCATTCTCACCGTATCCGATGCGCGTGAGGACATCCTAGCTGCCCTGCGTGCCGGCGCCGACGGTTATCTACTGAAGGACACAGACCCCGAAGATCTCCTGGACCAACTCCATGAGCTGACCGAAGGCCATTTCGTCATGTCCCCGAGCATTACCGAGCGCCTCGCACTTGCCCTGCGTTCCGAGAACACCGACCAAAACGAAGCCGGTGCTATCGGGCTGACAGAGCGGGAGCGCGAAATCCTGATCCACATCAGCGTGGGCGAAAGCAACAAGGTGATCGCCCGTAAGCTCGATATCGCCGAGGCCACCGTTAAGGTGCACGTCAAGCACCTGCTGAAGAAGCTCGGGCTGAAATCGCGTGTCGAAGCAGCCGTGTGGGCCGTAACCCACGAACAAGAGATCTAGGCAATTTTTGTCATTATGCCGGCGGCACTCGGTCCGCCGCCAGGGTACGCTCCGCCAGCTCATCCATTGTGCTGCGTCGCGCACCTTCCACCAGCTCGTCTTCGACCAGGCCACGGGCATCTATGCAGGCGCCGCACAGGAGCACCTCGCCATTACGGGACACGGACTTCACCATCAGCTCCAGGTCGTAATATCCCTGGGGCACCTTCTGGCCAGCTTTCGCGCAGATCACCGCGTCGGTTGATGGCGTAGCCCGTGATCCCACCGCGGAACGGCAGTGCCAGGAGTCCCGGCAGCCAGCTCACCTGCCGTGGCTCCCGATACTTGCGGATACCGATGGTCATACCCTCATGTCCAGCGCGGGGCTGATCGCAGTAGGTACCGAGCAGCCGATCCCACCAGGACAGGTTGAAGCCGAAGTTGGAGTTGGCCTCGTCATCTTCGACAGAGTGGTGCACGCGATGCATGTCCGGGGTGACGACCAGCCGGCGCAACGCCCGGTCCAGCGACGAGGGAAGGCGCACGTTACCATGGTTGAACATGGCCATACAGTTGAGGATCGCCTCGAACAGGATGACCGCCACCACCGGCGGCCCCACCACCATGAGGGTGGCGCCCTTGATGAGCATGGAGAGGATGATCTCGATGGGGTGGAAGCGCGCCCCGGTGGTCAGGTCGTAATCCAGGTCGGCGTGATGCACCCGGTGCAGCCGCCACAGGGCAGGGACCGCGTGCACCATGACGTGCTGCAACCAGATGACGAAGTCCATGGCGATCACTGCGACCGGAACGGCGAGCCAGAAAGGGACCTGGAAGTGATTGAGCAGCCCCCAGTCCTGCTTGACCGCAAAGGCCGCCACACCGACCGCCGCCGCGGGGAACAGCAGCCGCAGCAGGATCGTGTTCAAGACCACCAGCCCCAGGTTGTTCACCCAGCGTACCGCCTTCGAGACCCTCAGCGCGCGGCGGGGCGCCAGCACCTCCCAGAGTGCCACGAGGGCGAAGATACCGAGAAAGAAACCGAGACGGATGATGGCCTCGTGCGCCTGTACGAAGGTGTCCAAGGGCTTGCACCTCCCCTGCCGGCGGACTCCCGGTGCACGGACAGCAGGACTATACTGGTTTCGACAGCTCAAACATTCAACGTTGTAGTTGAATGTAAATCGGGGTGGGGAAAGATGTCAAGGAGCCAAGAACCCAAACGGGCATTGTTCGAACAGTTGGCGCTGGTTGCTCGGGCCCTGAGCAGCGCGGTGCGCCTGGAGATCCTGGACTTCCTGGCCCAGGGCGAGCGCAGCGTGGAAGAGCTGGCGCAAGTGGCGAACCTCTCCGTGGCCAATACCTCCAAGCACCTGCAGCAGTTAAAGGCCGCTGGCTTGGTGGAGGCACAGCGCGACGGCAAGCATATCCGCTACCGCCTTGCCGACGACCGCGTGCTCGACGCCATCGGCAACCTACGCCTGCTCGCCGAGGCGCACCTGAACGAGGTCGATGATTTGGTGGCGAGCTACCTGCGCAGCCGCGACGCCTTGGAGCCGGTGCCGGCCGCTACCCTTCTGGAGCGTGCCCGCGACGGCCTGGTAACCGTTATCGACGTGCGACCTCCGGAAGAATACGTCCAGGGACACATCGCCGGGGCGCTGAACATCCCTCTGGACAAGCTCGAGACCCACCTTCAGGAACTGCCGCGCGATCGGGAGATCGTCGCCTATTGCCGTGGACCCTGGTGCGTTCTGTCATTCGAGGCCGTGGCACGGCTTCGCGACGCGGGTCTAGAAGCCCGGCGCCTGCAAGACGGCCTTCCCGAGTGGCGGCGGGCAGGATTGCCGATCGAATCCGATTAGGTCGTACTTTGCATCTCCTGCGGGGTCGACTCGGCGCACTCCCGGCCCTGGGCATTATGCGCGCGATTCCGGTATCGACCTATGAAGCACTATTCCGCCGATTCCCTTAGACGTAACGGCCGCCGATGCCAATGACGGCCGTCAGCAATCCCAAAAGCAGATTTGTACCCACGATACGGCGGATGATGTTGAGAGCTTGTCCGCCTCGCGGCCAATCGCCTGCTGCCACCGCGTCCTTGAGGCGCCGGTAGGGAACAAAGTAGAGAAAGACGAAAAGGGCGATCATGACCCAGGCGAAACCCTGCATCAGATGAACGGAGAGGCGCACGTTGGCCATACCTCCGAGAACCGCAAAGGATATCCAGTAACCAGTCAGCGGCAGCAATACGACGGCGAGCCATACCCAAATAAAAAAGCGGTCAAAGCAGGCCGCCCAGAGGGTAAGACGCGCCGGTGGCTCCAGCTGTCCGGCGGCAACCGGTCGCAGAACCACATAGGCGAAAAACATACCGCCAACCCAGATGATCACGGCGAGGATGTGCAAGCTTATTGCCAGACTCATGATATTGAATAACCTCTTTTCGATTTCGCTCTTAAGCTCGTGCCCTGTACGCCTTCGGTCTTCCACGGCCGACCTGGCGTGGATGGTTGGAAAACACGTTCATACAGACGCAGCCCGCGATCCAAACCCGGACGCACCAGGGTAGCCAACGGCAGGGAATCCAGGTCCACCGAGGACAGAAAATTCTTCAGGTACACGCCGAGCGCCGTATCGCCCGAAATGCGCAGGCGGCGCTGGAAGAACAGGGTATCGGGGTCCTCGCGACCGGTAATCAAGAGAAGGAAATCATAGACCGTACCTTCGATGACCAAGTCTGTTGCGCGCTCCGGCGGAAAGGACACGAAGCCGTTGGCATCTGCCGCCAGGCCTAGATCGATCCCGGCATCCAATACCCGGATGCGCAGGCTCTTGCCTGCTATAAAATCCAGCTCCCCGTCCGCTCTCTGCGCGGCAAATATCCGCTCCAGCAGGCGGGCGGCGAGAACTCCGTGAAGCCGATCCGGGAGGAGGCGCAGCGGCAGGGTGAGGACGCGGGGCAGCTGCGGGCGGTTGGAAGCGGTTTTCATGCGATCTCCCGATTAGCTGGATACGGTGAATCAAGCTTAGCCATGCCTTCCACACCACGCCAGTAGCCGTCGGCGAAACCCTGGGGGGCCAGCTTGGCGAGCGAGTCCGATGCGGCCCTCGAGTTCTGTGCTCCCGCCAAACAGGAAGCGAAGGCATCCAGTACCCGCTCGGTCTGCTGCGACTGCGGGCTGATGCGCAGGACGTCCACCTCCAGTGCGCGCAGCTCCTCGAGGTGCGGCAACAGGTTGCCGGTGGCGGCGGACAGGGTCTGGATGCCATTGAGCACAACGAAGGGCGCGTCTTCCTGAGTGGAAACAAGACGCCCGTCCGGATAGTCCAGGCAGCAGTATCGGCAGTCGTCCTTGGGCAGGTTGCGCGAGCGTGCGGTGAAGCAGCGGGCCGAGAGCGCAAGCGGCAGGCGGCCATAGGCAAACACCTCGGTCTCGACACCATCCGGCCGGGCGGTCTGCATGTCCGCAAGCGTGTCGCGGGACAACTCCACCGGTAGCACCCACCGGCGCAGGCCATGACGGGCTAGCAACCCAAGGGTCCGGGGGTTGTAGATATTGAGCGTGGGACCCGTAACGAAGGGGACGCCGGCATCCATCAACAGTCGAACCGCTCCCAGGTCGTTGGCCTCGACCCGAAAGCGCCCGTTGCCGCATAGCCGGCGCAGCGTCTTGACCTCGGACTCCGCCTCGATCAGGGCCAGGGTCGAGAGCACGACTTCTTTCCCTGCGGCCTGCAAGGTCTCCGCCGTCTTCAACCAGTCGCCGGTCGCGTAGCTGCGTCGTTTGGAACAGACCGTCTCACCCAAATAGAGTATGTCGACCGGCCAGCCGGCGGCTCGGGTGTAAAAATCCCTCAGATCCTGCCGAGACCAGTAGTAGGGGACCGGGCCTAGCGCCAGGCGGGGCGTCCGATTCGTCATGGTTGTCGCATTATTGCCAAGGCCGGTGATAGGCGCCGAGGGTTGTCTGCGCCCCCTCCGATACCTTTGCCAGCTCCCGGGTCCAGTCTTTGTGTACCCGGAAGCTGTCCGGCCGCGCCTGGCAGGCGTCGATTGCCCGGCGCCAGATATGCGTCACCTGCCCCACATAGGCCGGGCTGCGCTGGCGACCCTCTATCTTCACCGCCGCCACACCGGTGGCGACGAGCTCGGGGAGCAGCGCCAGCGTGTTCAAGCTGGTGGGCTCCTCAATGGCATAGTAGGTGCTTTCCCCCACCCGATAACGGCCCTTGCAGACGGTGGGATAGCCGGCGTCCTCGCCGGGGCCGTAGCGGTCGGTCAGCACGCCTCCGAGGCGCGATTCCAAACCGATCGGGGTCTCGTCCCAGGTCACTGCCTCCGCCGGCGAGCAAGCGCCGTAGGTGTTGGGTGACTTGCCGGCGGCATAAGAGGACAGCAGGCAGCGACCCTCCACCATAACGCACAGGCTGCCGAAACCAAACACCTCGATCGCCACCGGGCTGTTCTCGACGATATGCCGTACCTGGGCCAAAGAAAACACCCGTGGTATCACGGCGCGGCGAATGCCGAACAACTCGTGGTAGAAGCGCAGGGCCTCGTAGTTGGTTGCGGAGGCCTGAACCGAAAGATGCAGAGGCAGCCGCGGCCAACGCCGGGCCGCGTAATCCATGACGCCGATGTCGGCGAGGATAAGAGCGTCCACCCGCAGCTCCGCGGCGGTGTCGACCGCTCGTTCCCAGCGCTTCCAGCCGGCCGGCTGAGGATAGGTGTTGATGGCCATGAAGACCTTGGTACCGCGGGCTCTGGCATAGTCGATGCCCTGTCGGGCACGCTTCTCGTCAAAGTTCAGTCCAGGAAAATGACGCGCGTTGGTGTCGTCCCGCAGGCCCAGATAGACCGCGTCGGCACCCTTGTCCACGGCGACCTTGAGAGACGGCAGATTGCCCGCCGGGCAGACTAGCTCCACTCGAATACTCCTCTTAGGCGCGACCAGCCGGTAGAGCCTCTCGGCACCCCCTTTGCCTGGCATGCAGCTCTCGGGTAATGGCGTTCAGTACTCGCCACTTCTCGGCGCACCAATCCGGTGCCAGCAGTATGTCACGGGAGGCAGTACCCGTGATGCGATGAAACAGGAGTTGCGGCGGTGCCATCTCCACCAGATCGGCCGCGACAGCTACGTACCGCTCCAGACTCAGCGGCCGGTAACCACCGCGCCGCCATTCGTTGGCCAGCAACGTACCTTTGACAACGTGCAGGGGATGGAGCTTGAGCCCGTCCGTCCCCAGGTCGAGAACGCGCCGCAAGCTCTCCCGCGTATGCCAGGTGCTTTCCCCGGGTAGGCCGGCGATCAGGTGGGTGCACACCTGAAGCTGCCGCCGCCGCGCTGCCAACAGGGTATCACGGTACTCAGCAAAGCCGTGACCCCGGTTGACCCGCTCCAGGGTGGCGTCGAAGGCCGATTGCAAGCCCAGCTCCAACCACACCTCGTAACCTTGGTCGCGGTAGCCGCACAGCAGGTCCAACACCTTGGGTGCCACACAATCGGGTCGGGTGCCCACCGAGACGCCCACGACATCGGGCTCGTCGAGGGCCTGGCGGTAAAGGACATCCAGTCGATCCGCATCGGCATAGGTGTTGGTGTAGGCCTGGAAATAAGCGACATAGCGGCGCGCACCCGTGCGCTTGACCAGCACGCTGCGTCCCGCCGCTATCTGTTGCGCCACCGGTGCCGGGCGGCGACCGTTTGGGCTGAACGAGACATTGTTGCAGAAGCTGCAACCGCCCCGTCCTTTGCTGCCATCCCGGTTTGGACAGGTAAAGGCGGCATCGATGGCGATCTTGTGCACGCGCTCGCCATAGCGCCGCAACATGGCTTGGCCGAAGGTCGGCACATAATCCGACAGCGTCAAGTTCGTCCCCAGCTCCCGCAATTCATTCGGCGTTGATGCCGACTTGTTAACTTACCGCAAGGTGGCAGCCAGACTTTGATCTGGGTCAACCGCAATGCGGGTTGGAAATCAGAACGTCGCCGCGTAGGGCGACTGCCGGATTCGCATTTCGATCGATACCCTCCGCTGGCACCGCTTCTCGCAGCGCCTCGCATCCGTTACACAAGGCGTTTGCGAGGCAGCGAATCTTCGCCTGTCTACACGCGAACGGGTTCCGTTGTCTAAGTCGACTTGAACAGACACTGTGCCGGCGCCTCCAGATGCTCGGCTATTTTTTCTCGGGCCAGATCGCACAAGCCGCACTGACGGCAGGCCGTACTGCCGTAGGCACTGAGCGGAAGTGAAGACGAGAGTCGGCGACCAAACTCGACGCGGAGGTCGCCCTTGGTCGAGTGATCTTGCAACACCTCCTCGGCCTGGTCGCTGAGGCGGCTGACCAAGTCCTCCATCTCTCGGCAATGCTCGCGCCGCCCGGCGGCGTCGATCAAGCTGTTCAAGCAATCGACGAACGCTCGGTTGCTTTGGTCTGTTTCGGCGTCTCCTGTCCGAAAACGGGTCTTCCAACGTAGTGCTCGCATGTTCGTAGCTCCTCGCGATGACGGATTCAGTTCTAGTCTCGCCGAGACGGGCCGGCGATGCCAGATGTTCAATCGCGCCTCCGAAGCGAATTGACATCACGGCACGCGCCGCCGAGCATTCTACATTCTACTATCCGGGCTCTGCCGACGATGGGACCATAGTCGTTTTCAATGACAAGGCGACCCGGCTGTATCGCAGGACGCTCATCAAGAGAATTACTTCGAGAACGAGCCCTGATAGACAGAGCAGCACACCGCCGACAAGGGCCAAGCCGGGTAGCATTACCGCCGTCGCGAGTATCGCCAGCGTGCTCAAATGCAGCGCCAAGTGAAATCTGGCGAACCGCTCGGAAATGAATCCCTGCATATAAGGGACCCGAACGTCGAGCCGTCCTGAGGCCATTTGCAGGTGTTGGAGATGAAACCAGCTCAGAAAGGGCAGGATCTTGAGCAGCATGCCGGTCGGCAGCCCGACACCGACACCGACCAATAGAAGCACGCCGACCAACTGAGCCGGGGCGCTGAGCGCCCAGGCAGTACCGGCTACGCAAATCATGCTCATGGCGGTCCACCAGTGCAGCCGTGTAGCCTCTGCCCGCCTTCTGCCGGGAAGGCTCAGCAACCGCATGGTGGCGGCGGCGAAGAGAACAAAACCGGCGATAGCGACTCCGAACAGCAGCACACCCGTGAGGTGACTATGGGTCAGCCAGGACAAAGCACCAACGCCGGTGGCCGTAATGATGACAGGCGCCAGCCATTTGCGGAGCGCTTGCGGGTAGGGTCGAGTCACGTAGAACATGGGAACGACCTGGAACGCGATGCCGAGGATCAGGATCCCAACCCAACCCATCAGTCCTGTGCCGGCATGTATATCCGCCCAAAGCACGAGGTTAGGCACCTCGACCCATCCGGTCAGAGCGCTCGTCAACAGGAGGCCGAGCAAGACGGTCACCGCGAGCGCGCCGACCGCGATTCGCATTGCGCGGACGGTATGCGGGGTCCCTCTTGCCCGGATCAGAGCGACCGAGACAGGTCCAAGAAGAAAAAGGAATCCGAGCGCAGAGAGAGCCCCGCCAATCGCAAGGATGATTTCACCACCCCGCCACAGACCCCATGCCAGGGTTGCACCGCCGAATGACAAAAGGAGATGAACCCAACTTCCGACGAGACGCACTCGAGGGACGGGAGCGCCGGCAACCACCGGCAGCATCTGAAGCAGCGCCCCGCACATGACCTGGCCAAGGAAGCCGACGGTGAGAAGATGAACCACTGCAAGCGCAGCCGGAGTCCAACGGGATGCGAGCAGCGCCTCACCGTCCCAGGCGAAAAGCAGTCCCGCGGCTGTGACAAACAAGGGCGCGGTCAGAAAGAAGCGCACCGGGAGGTCCAACGACGGGGCCTGCTCCAGCTCGAGTCCGCGGGTGCCGAAGCTCAAGGCTCGACACCAGGGAAAGGCTTATTCCGTTTCCCATCCAGGGGCCAAATTAGAATCGTGAAACGACCATCCTCGCCTTGTGTGTGCCAGCCGTATCCGAGCCGGCGCAATAGATCGTAAAGCGGAAAAGGCTCACGGCGATGGATGACCGAAAGCCGGTCGCCGGGGGGAAGATCTGCCAAGGCGTCGAGGATCCGCTCCAGAGGCTCGGGCGGCTCCATGCCACTGACGTCGAGGGAACGGTCCACGGGCTCAGCATTCGCGCATGCGCACAAGGATCGATGGAGCCTGAGCCGTCAGCGCCCCGTCGGCAAGTGGATAGAGAACGCCTTCTTCCTTGGTGTTGTGCTGCTGAATGAACATGTGGAGCGTCTCCAATATTCCGAAGCAACGGTCAGAGTCCCTTTCCCGCGCCGCGGTCGCCAGCTCCGAGATCATCTTGCGCATTTGCGCATGCTCCATGCGCATGACTCCGACGGGTCCCCTGCTGCGGGCATCGACTTGCTCCAACTCAGGGAACAAGACCTCCTCTTCCAGCTTGAAATGACGCTCCAAGGCGCTGCCGAGCCCATCGGCCGCTTCCTCGAGCGCCGGCCAGGATCGCGCAGATACCCCCGCTTCACAGGCGGCGAGCAGGTGATCACAACGGCGGTGATCGTCTGTCATATAGCCGGATATCGAATCGTTCATGGTTGGCTCCTGCATCCTTATTGCGCGGATTGTCGCAGCACGACAGGAAACGGCCTTGATCTGGATCATGCGTCCGTCAGGCGCAATGCAAGCTCTTTTGCGGGCAACGCTCCGAATGCGCGTTCCCAGGTGACATCCCTAACCTCGACGAAATTGGGGTTGCCTGGAATAATGACTGAAACCGCCCTGGGAACCGAACCTGACCGCGCTCATCTCCCGCACCACCGGAGTAACCAATGCCGACAATAACGCTATCCGTCAGTCTCGGGGAGATCCTCTGTACCGTCGCCGTCTGCGCCTTGGGAATCATCCTGTATCAACACGGCCGCGCTGTCCGGCGCGCCACAGGTCTGTCGCTGGATAGCAGACACGACCATGTCCTCCACGAACGGGGGGATTTGGTTTCGAAGCTCGCCGTTGCCATTTCCCTGATCGTCAGCCGCGCCGAAACCCACTCGATCCGTGACGATGATCAAGGTGCGCAGCTGCTCGATGCCCTCCGGGAAGCCTCCCTTGCTATCGTCGAAAGCACCTGGCTTCGCGACCTGGAAAGGGCTTATGAGGCATCCAAAGACCGGCGCATCGCAGCCTACGAGCAAAGCGCGACCGTCTCGGAGCTGAGAGAAAAGATCGAGAACGAGGAACGCCGGATGCACCACGAGATCGAAGCCATCAGCCGCCGCCTCGAGCAAATGGTCGATGCCTCTCAGGGACGCTACTCGCGGGCCTCGGACAAGCTCTCCTTGGTTCTCGATCGGGTGCTTCGATGACTCGAGCTCGGCTCCGCTTCAGTCAAAAAGCGTGTCCGCAATACAAGGTGGAACAGGGTGCTAGCGTAAAGGGGAAATCTCCGCTACCACCGCGGATAATACCCAGGGGCATAACCAGGGTAGGTACCGTAAGGTCTCTCAGGTCGCGTTCTGGGCCGGCCCATGAGCTCCCAATACCGGCGCATCCGCTCCTGATATTGCCGCTGCTTAGCCTCGTATTCGGCCATGATGCGGGCGCGCTGTCGCTCGTAGCTTTCCTCGGCGGCATAGGGCAACGGAGACATCCTAGACTCGAGAGCATCCGGCACGGCCGATACGCCCGCAGCGGAAGCTCGAGCTGGTTGCGGCGTAGCGACGGGCGCTGCAGGTGACGGCACCTCCCTTTGCAGACGGCCCTCGGCCACCCCTGTGCTTGCCTGGGCCCCCTCGTACTCGGGGGCAACAGGCACGGACGGCACGACAGGCAAAGATATGGCGGACGCAGGCACCGGGGCGGATACCGGCTGCGCCTGGTTTGCAGCGGGTGCGGCCTCCGCGGCATCCGGTACCGGCGATAAGACGGGGACGGCGCTTTCGGCTACTCCGGGGGGATAGAGGAGTTTCGGTTTCTCCGGCTCCGCACCCAAGGCGCCAGGAGCGATGGCCTCCCCGAATGGAAGCCCTGCCTCCGCTGCGGGTTTGTCTTCCCGGGACACGACCGGCGGGGTCTGAGCGCTGCTCTCAGTCGGCTGTGCCGACTCGATGGGAGCTGCCTCTGTCGTGCTCCCGTTCCTCGAGGCCATTTCCCTGACCTGAACCTCGGCTGCCAACTGAGCCATACCCTCGTCGGATCCTTCCTCGGATCCCTTCTCTTTTATTACGGTCAAATACGCGAAACCCGCGACGATGACAACGGCCCATAGCGCCAGC
>JAJDOL010000225.1 GCA_022340195.1 Chromatiaceae bacterium | reverse complement strand
TTCGAAGGCCGATGCTCTATCCAGCTGAGCTACAGGCGCATGTCGGCGTGCCGTTGCGATCAAAGACATCTTAGCAGAATTGGATAGTCTACTATCTCGAAACGAACCCGTCTCAACTAACATCCCAGATGGGACCGCTAACGCCAAATCGGGAATCCTGACCAATCGTTCCGGTCGCCTTTGTTACTCCGTCGTCTCGTGCCGCCGATGCCTCCAACTTTGCCTCCAGACGCCGCCGACGGTGGTCGCGTTCCGGTCCCGGCGGCAGCCGATCTACTCGCTCCAATGCCTGCGCGTAGTCCCGCTCCCTGTGCTCCAGAAACTTGGCCTGTGCCTCGATAGCTGCGGGAATCCCCTGCTCCGACAGAGACTCCCAAATAGCGGCGGCCTCCGACCATTCGCCGCTCCGGCGATGCAGCCGCGCCAAATCCAGGAGCGCCGGGGGATCGAGTCTCTCGCGATTGGTTACCAACAAATGAAACGCCAGATCGGCATTGCCGCGTGTAAGCTGAAAACGCGCCACCGAGTGGACGTCCGCATCGGTAGACGCCGGATCGAGAAAGCTTTGCTGCAAGGGCTGGGCGAGAGCCAGTAGCGACAGCAGATCCAAACGGTTGTGCCGGAGCACAGCGGCGAGCCCTTCGACATCCCCCTGCCTCAGCCAGGCGAGCCATGCCGCCGGGGCCTCAGCGCCCGGCAGATCGCCGACGCGGGCAAAGTCGAGCAGGCGCCGTTCCGCCGTCGCCAGACGACAATCCGGCCACAGGCGCGCAAAGGCGCGCCGTATCAAGTGGAGCAGATCCAGGTGGGGCTTGTCCTCAAAGGGTACGGAGAGACCTGCAAGCCGGAGTCGGGTGACCAGCAACGGACCGTCGAAGGACTTTCCGTTGTAGGTAATCAGTAGGCCCGCCGTCTCCAGCTCGGCGGCAATCGCCTCCAAGTAGGGACCTTCCGCGTCGAGCCGAGTGAGCAGATATTGGCGTAATAAAAATCCGTGAGCCTCGAACCGCATCAAACCGCACAGGAAAGCCCAGGTGCCGGTACCGCCAGCCAATCCGCTGGTTTCGGTGTCCAGGAACAACCAATCGCTGGGATCGCTAATGTCCCCGTCCGTCAGGCCCGGCAGAGCGTGCAGGCAGTCGCCAAGCCGGGTACAACCGTGACGACGGTCGAGCTCGAAGCGGCGCTGCACCTGCAGGACACCGGGCGCAAGCCGCTCGGCACCGAGGGTTTCGGCCAAGGCCTGCTCGTCTGGGACCTTACGCGCGCCGGGACGCGCTTGGCCTGTCGAGAGCCGGCGCAGGCGCTCCGCCAGATCCCCTCGCGGCTGAGGAGGCGGCGCGACCTCCGCGCGCAGCGCCCGCAGGCGTTGATCAAGCCTCACCGACCAGCTCCAATACCCGCAGGGTCAGTTCCTTGGGGGTCGCGCCGCGCTTGTCGTCACCCGCCAGGATAGGGCCTATACACGCGGGACAGCCGCCGATGCAGGGGCAGTCCTTAACCAAATCCCAGGCGTCCGCGACCAGGCGGGGCGCATCGTCGAACAGGGGTGCCGAGAGACCGACACCGCCCGGGTAGTTGTCGTATAGGAAGAGGGTCGGCACGAAGCGGACCGCCGCATCCGGATTCGTCATCGCGTTGTCCGAACCGCGCATCCGCCCACGTCCGTCCGGCCCAAGGACGGCCGACCAGGTGCCCTCCCCGTCACCCACGGCCCGGCCCAAGTCCCGGATCTCGGTCATGGCCTGCAGAGCTGCCACATGATGCAGGGTATAGGCGGCACCCAGGAAACCCTCCATCACCTGTTGGCGCTGGGGCAAGGCCGCCTCCAGCGCGTGTGGCTCGACCTGCCACCAGACGGCCGTGGTGTGCATTTCCTGGTCCGGCAGATCGATGTTGCCGTAACCGACGTTGTCGTGACTGTAGTAGCGGATCTTCTTGTAGCCCGGGTAGCGTCGCACCAGGTGGACCTCGCCGCAGGAGACGGCACCCTGCCCCGATATGCCGGGTCGGGAAGGCCTCGTCTCGAACCGGGACAGGATCTTCAGGCGGGTGTAGTCGATGGCGTCCGTATAGTAGTCGGCCCGGGTGCGGCGCACGAAAGCCTTACGGCCCACCCAGTCCAGGCGCTCCACCTGAAAGGGCTGGGACTGAACCATGTAGATGGCCCCCTCGTACAGGGTTCCGGGCGCGCTTGTGTAGTCCACCTCCGCCAGAACCTTCTGCCCCCCATCCGTGGTATCTATGACCACGAAATTGCCCTCCGCAACCGAGCGCAGAGAGACGGCGTTGGCCGGATAGCTGTCCCCTACCCAGTACCAGCGTCCGCCCTGATGCTGGAGTATGCCCTCCTCTTGGAGATACACGAGCATCTCGCGCAGGTCTTCGCCACCGAAGGAATCCCCGTCGTTGAAGGGCAGCTCGAAGGCCGAGCAACGCACGTGGTCGAGCAGGATCAAGAGCTGATCCGGGTGGATGCGGGCATGCTCGGGCGAGGCCCCGAGAAAAAACTCCGGGTGCCGCACGATGTATTGGTCCAGTGGATCGCTGGTGGCCACCAGCACACCGAGCGCCGGCCGCCGGCGCCGTCCCGCCCGGCCGATGCGCTGCCAGGTTGCGGCCACAGTGCCCGGATAACCGTTGAGGACGACCACATCCAATGTGCCTATGTCCACGCCCAGCTCCAGGGCCGAGGTGCTGACCACTGTGTCGACCCGACCGGCGCGCAGGTCCCGCTCCGAGCGCCGCCGCTCGCTCGGCAGATAACCTCCGCGGTAGGCCAGCACCCGCGGCGGCCGGCGCGGATCGCGGTCGAAAATGTCCTTCAGGTACTTGGTGATGACCTCCACCATGAGCCGGGAGCGGGCGAAGACGATATTCTTCAGGCCCAGCTTGGTTGCCGCCCGGGCGATCCGGGTGGTCTGGGAGCGTGCGGAGGCGCGGATACCCAGGTCCGGATTGACCACCGGCGGGTTCCACAGAAACAAGCTGCGCTCACCCCGGGGTGCCCCGCTGACAGTCAGGGTCTGCACCGGCTCGCCGATCAGCCGCTGCGCCAGCTCCCCGGGATTGGCGATGGTAGCGGAGGCGAAGATGAACCTGGGTGTGACCCCATAGAAGCGACAGATACGCTCGAGGCGGCGGAACAGATTGGCCACGTGCGAGCCGAAGACACCGCGGTAGCTGTGCAGCTCATCCACCACGACGAAGGCCAGAGCCTCGAAGAACTGGGCCCACTTGGTGTGGTGCGGCAATATGGCCTTATGGAGCATGTCCGGATTGGAGACGACGATGTCGCCACGGGTGCGCACCGCCTTGCGAGCGTCGCCCGGCGTGTCCCCGTCGAACGTAAATGCCTTGAGGCCGAGCTCGGCGGCCCGGTTGATCTCGGAGAGCTCCGCCACCTGGTCCTGGGCCAGGGCCTTGGTCGGGAACAGATACAGGGCCTTGGACTGATCCGACAGCACCCGATCCAGCACCGGAAGGTTGTAACACAGGGTCTTGCCGGAGGCGGTCGGCGTGGCTATGACCAGGTTGTTCCCGGAGCGGACCAGCTCCCAGGCCTCGGCCTGATGGGCATAAAGCCGCTCGATGCCTCGCTGCGCCAGTGCGTTGCGCAAACCGGCGTGGAGCGCTGAGGGCAACGGAGCATAGCGCCCCTCCTGCGCCGGCAACACCAGCCGCCCGGTGATGCGCTCCCCATAACGCCGTTCCAAGCCCGCGATCAGGCGCTCGAGCCGCTCGCCGGGTTCCACTCGTTGCTGAGCAACCTGCTCTCGAAGTGCGACAGCCGGTTTCCCCATGTTCGCCCCTCCTCTGTACATGCTTTTCGGAGGCTACTGCAGGGGGTGGCTCATTTCGTGAGTCAGTCGGCGAGATTTCTACCGAGTATCGGGGTCGTTTCGCATCGCGGATGATGGGCGCTCGTTCCGAATCGACAGCAAGATCTACCCCGCCAAACGCATCGACACGTCGTCTCGGATTGACTTCGACAAGTGAAGTTCTCAACATGTGGCGCGCGGCCGGTGCTCCGAGTCGTTCCGCGATCCGGCTTTGCGTGGATCGAGGGACTCTCCGGGGTTACCCCGGGGAAGAGCTGTCAACGAGGCATTCCATTGCCGGTACATCGCTGCGCTGCGCGCAGTGCCGTACCGGCCATACCATATAGGTCGGAGGCCGGTCGCACCCTTCAGAGCGGCGCGGATTGTTCGCCACCGTTCCAACCCAGCAGGGGCACTGTTTGACCAGTCACATCAACAAAGCCCGGTTGCTGGCGCTGTCCATCGCTGCCGGACGCTGGGACAAGGACTCACCGACAGGCCGCCTTTCGCGGGCGCTCGACGGCGGCCCTCCCAATCCCGGCGGTCTGGCTGCCCGGCTGATGTTCCACTTCGACGGCAGCCTGCCACCCCCCCGGCCGCAACTGATCACCTTTCTCTACAACGACAAACAGGTTCGCCGGGCCTGGGACGACCCGAGCGGCCAGCCGGACCAAACGATCCTGCTCGATTCGCCCGTTATGGGCCCACTGCCCGAGCGGCTGCTCACCTTTGCGCTGCCGCCGCTTGCCACCTGGAAAGATCCACGGATGTGGCTGGGATTGGCGGACAACGAGCTGGCCTGGTTCGCCGACGTCGAAGAGCGGCCAAGAAGAGTCGTGGAGCCCAGGCTGCATCGCTATCGCTACCGATGGATACCCAAGTCAGCAGGGCAACGTCCGATCGAGATACCCAAGTCCCGTTTGAAGGCCATCCAGCGGCAAATCCTGGGACAGCTGTTGAATCGGGTTCCACCGCATCCCTGTGCCCACGGCTTCAGGCGCCATCGGTCCTCCCTGACCTACGTCGCACGACACCTGAACAAGGAAGCCGTCTTGCGCAGTACGACTTGCTCGGGAGCATGGACTTCAAGGTACGATCCTTGCCCGGGCTGTTTGCGCGGCACTAGCGCTCCCGCTATAGTGCGCTCGCTCGCCAAGGGTCGCCGTGACGGTTTCACCCGTCATGCCCCTCGAACCCGAGCCCCGTTTCTTGGCGATTGCCCGCCCCGCAGACCGATGGGCGCGCTGCGTTATTCAATCGACCAAGGAGATCGGACGGCGTTTCGGACTGCTCACGCGTCTGGCCTGGCCAGGCGCGCACATCGCGGAGGCATGCTCGTGCTATTCGGCGACGGGCCTGCGTCAATCGTCGCAAATGCGAACCATTTGCGCTTCGCAGGTTGCCGGTACCTAACGGTTGGGGAATGGTCGGACGTAGCGACCATCCCCAACATCTAAACCCGGCCCGTTGGGATGGGTGAACTTTACACCAGGCTCTTTCAGGACGCCACGCTCTACAATGCATGGCGTGACGTGCGCTCCAACGCTCTGACGTCGCAATGGCCCAGCATCAGTCAGCAGGCCGAGGCAATCGATCGCGATCCCCTATCGTTCATCCACGACGTGCGCACCGACTTGAAAAGCGGAGGCTTCCGCTTCGATGCCAAATTCGGCTACACAAAACGCAAGGCGGGGGGCTCCAGAAGGGGCATTGTGGTGGCATCGCTGCGTGACCGTCTGGTGCAGCGCGCGTTGCTGAATATCCTGCAGGCAGACGACCCGCAAATTCGCAAGTCACTTGGGGTTATCCCGGAGATCCTTACTCGCCCCACCAATGTCGCGGGTGTAAGCGGACGCTCAATTGCGCATGGCGTCTGGATGGTGCGCAATGAAATTCGCAACGGAGCCACGTATTTTATCTGCTCCGATGTCAAGAGCTTCTTCCCGAGAATCCCCCGAGGCGAAGTCTTAGCAATCCTGCGGGAGAACATTCCCGACCAGGATTTTTGCGATCTGTTCGAGTCCGCTCTCGAGACGCGGTTATCCAACGCGCAAGAGATGGAGTCCTGGGTGGACCTCTTCCCACTGGGGACGGTGGGCGTACCTCAGGGTTCTATTCTCTCCGTTTTCTGCGCGAATATCGCCCTGGGGCGTTTCGACGAACTGCTCAATGACGGTCCATTCCGGATGATTCGATATCTCGATGACTTTGTTATTCTGTCCGACACGGAACAGGATGCCGAACGCCGCTTCCAAGTCGGATTGAAGGAGCTGCGCCGATTCGGTATGGACGCCTACAGGCCCCGGGACGGATCGGAAAAGGCCTGGGCCGGCGCAACCACCCGGGGATTGGAATTCCTGGGCTGTCGAGTACATGCCGACGGGATCGGGCCCTCGCGCAAGGTGAGAAAAAAACTGATCAGAGATATCAGGGAAATCGTCCGCGACTCCAAGCGCGAGATTGCAGACGCGCTTCAATCGGGCGGACGGCGTCGTGCGGAGCACGGCTATGCTCAGACCCTGAACGTCCTCGACAAGAAGATCCGCGGCTGGGGGGATACATTTCGGTTCTGCACGAACCGGGTTGTGTTCTCTCAGCTCGATCGGGATATCGACGCGATTCTCGCCGACTACGAGGCATGGCTGGCCAAACAGCGGCGTCTGGCTTCGATCCAGGGCCGACGGCGCCTGCTCGGGGTTTCCCTGCTGGCGGATACGCGGCCCTGGCGGCTGGATGACAGACAAGATTCGGATAGGATTTGATTCACCTCCGACAACGCGAAAGGAGCCGAAACAGCCTATGAGCGTCGGCGGATGTTTCCGCCGGTCGGGCAAAGCACCACTCGGCTTCGAGTCCGGTCGCGGCTCCCCTTATAATGTCGTGCTTCTTGAGTAGCAGAACGGGAACAGGATGAGCAAGTACCACGTGTACGGCATCGGCAACGCCCTGGTTGACATGGAGTACGAGGTCGATATCAGTGACCTCGAGAAGCTCCGGATCGACAAGGGGGTTATGACCTTGGTCGACGAAGACCACCAGAGCGAGATCATGGCGCACCTCGAGGAGCACCATCATCAGAAGGGCTCCGGCGGGTCTGCGGCCAACTCGGTCATCGCGGTTAGCCAGTTCGGCGGCAAAGGTTTCTACTCGTGCAAGGTGGCCGACGATGCCCTCGGTCACTTCTATATGGACGACCTGATCGCCGGAGGCGTGGATACCAACCACCATACAGATAGGGAACCCGGGCACACCGGGCGTTGCGTTGTCCTGGTCACGCCGGACACGGACCGAACCATGGTGACCCACTTGGGCATTAGCGGCGGCCTGTCCGAGAAGGAGCTTGTCCCCGAATCACTGATGGCGTCCGACTACTTTTACACCGAGGGCTATCTGGTCACCGCCGACTCGGCACGCCGGCTTTCCATCACCGCCAAGGAAATCGCCGAGGAGGCGGGAGTCAAGACCGCCATCTCGCTCTCCGATCCCAACATCGTGACCTACTTCAGGGACGGCCTCATGGACATGATCGGTGGCGGTGTCGATCTGGTCTTCGCCAACGAGGCCGAGGCCAAGGGCATGGCAGATACGGACGACCTGAAAACAGCGATATCCTTCCTCGAGACCATCGCCAAGCAATTCGCTCTTACCCGCGGTCCCAAGGGCGCATTGGTCTACGACGGCGATGACTTGATCGAGATCGAGCCGGTCAAGGTCGACGCGGTCGATACCGTGGGCGCCGGGGACATGTTCGCCGGGGCCTTTCTCTACGGTCTCACCCAAGGCTGGGACCACAGGCGCTCGGGAGATCTGGCGGCGGCTGCCTCTGCCAAGCTGGTAACCAGCCTCGGGCCGCGCATCAGTGCCGCGGAGGCGCAGGCCATCCTGAGAAAGTTCCTTTAGTGCCGTCGTCCGGTATGAGTTACGAATCGCCAGTATTGCGCCTCGCACGATTCATCCGGGCTTTTCATCGTTGCGCTAGCCAACAGCCCGAAAGTCGCTCACTCATTGTCTGAAGGCACTTTCGTTGATTCCTTCGTCCAGGATTACCCGATGCCAGTCTACGAGTTCTACTGCTCCGATTGCCACACCATCTACAACTTCTTCTCGCGCCGGGTTGATACCGAGACCCAACCCGCCTGCCCTGGTTGCGGACGGCCCGATCTGGAACGTCGGGCATCTCTTTTTGCCATATCCAAGGGCCGAGGCGAGAGCGACGAGGATGCCGATCTACCCCCCGGGATGGATGAGGAAAAGATGATGCGCGCCTTGGAGTCCATGGCGGGGGATTTCGATGGTATCGACGAAAACGACCCGAAGCAGGCGGCACGCATGATGCGCCGGCTGTTCGATAGCACCGGCATGAAGCTCGGCGACGGCATGGCGGAAGCGATCCGCCGCATGGAGGCGGGTGAAGACCCCGACCAGGTCGAGGCGGAAATGGGCGACATCCTGGAGCAGGAGGACCCTTTCGCCGGAATCGCCGCCACCTCGTCGCTCCCCAAGCTGAAGGAGCTGCGCCGCGAATTGCTGCCGCCCAAGCTGGACGAAAACTGGTACCCGCTCAAATAAGGCGATTGCTGGAAAAATTAATACTGTCGCTTCGCGTTTTGTAGATTCTCCTCACGTACCTTCATTGCGTCATTCAGTTGTTGTTGAATCTCAGCCGGTTTTCCCATCATGTTTCTACTATGGTCGACGTACGCCTTGATCGGGTTTTCAGACTTGCCTGAGGCATCACCCGGCTGCTTTTGATCTTCGGTATCGGAACTACAGCTCAAGGTTAAACCAGCAGAAAATATAAGCGCCAATTTTTTCATAATGACCCACCTCGGGATTGCGCATTAATCGAGTATACCGTCCCCGGTTCCTTACCGTAAGATGCCGCTCCCGGTCAATCCGGAGTCGACTTGAAGGGCGGAAGAATGTTTGTGTCCAAAGAGGCCCGTAGCACAGAGAACGGCGCGCTGAATTTGGAAGACAACGTCGAGCTCATATCGCCTCCAGATCGAGGCGTCGCAACAGGCCACTGATCCGCGAGCCGCGTCAGCCGCACGCCTGGATACGCGCACGATAGCGCGCGCGGATCCGTGCAATGGGCTTGCCCCATGCTGGACTGGACTTTAACCAACAGTTACTGTCTATCGAAACATAAGTCGCGCGGCGGCGCATTGTTTCGGCTAGGTTTGCGGATATCTCGTCGCAGCGCTGACAACCACCGACGCCCTGATCGCGGGACCCGCCCGGGACCAAAACCGTTTCCAGATACCGTGAATTGAGGCGGAACGAATTACCATCGGAGTTTAGATGGAAGAGCTTAGGCTGATACTCGCGCAGGTCGACGTGCGCGATCTGGAGTTGACGCTTCGCATCTTCCTCCAGGTTCTGTTTCTCGTCGGCTCGGCCGCGTTCTCCGGCTCGGAGACCGCGCTCTTCTCGCTCAGCCGTATCGACCTGCAGCAGCTGCGCAATACCCGCGATCCCCATTCCGAGAGCATTCACGCCATGCTCGACGAGCCACGCCGGCTGATCATCTCGATCCTGTGCGGCAGCGAGTTGTTGAACATCGCCTCGGCCGCCAACATGACATCCATCCTGCTGATGCTGTTCGGAGAGAACGCCGGCTGGATCAACATCCTGGTGATGGTCCCCTTGCTCCTTCTCGTTGCGGAGGTGACCCCGAAGACCATCGCCGTCAACTTCCCCCTCGGTTTCAGCAAGAAAGTCAGCAGCCGCGTCCTGCCGAGGTGGATTTATGCCGTCACACCGCTGCGCGAGGCCGTGCGGTTGGTTGCGGACGGCGTCACCACCTGGTTGGTCGGGGAGGTGGTCGATCGCGAGAATCTCCTGCAGCCGGACGAGCTCAAGACCCTGCTCGAGGAGGGGGAGGAAACCGGGATCATCGATGCAACCGAACGGGTCCTGATCGACAACCTGTTGGAGGCTTCCGAAACGGATATCTCCCACATCATGACGCCGGGACCGCGCATCCGTTTCCTCGACGCCACCGAGCCCCTCCCGCAGATTATCCAAAGCTTTCGAGAATACGAGCACCCCCGGGTGCCGGTCTACTCGGGGCACTGGGACAATGTCATCGGCTTCGTCCATTCGGAGGATGTGCTGCGCCTGGTGCGCGGTGGCGTGGACCTGGAAGCGATAAAGATCGAAGACATCCTGCGTCCGGCCCATTTCGTCCCGCCCACCATTATGGTGGCCGAGATGTTCAACTTCTTTCAAGAGCACCGCACGCGCGCGGCAATCGTCTTGGGAGAGTTCGGCGAGGTGCTCGGAATAGTGACCATGAAGGACGTCCTCACCTTCTTCTTCGGCGAGATTACGGGCAAGATGCGCGGCAGCGACGATTACAGGCAGGACGAGAGCGGTTATCTGGTCCCGGGCGACATGCGGCTGCTCGACTTCTACAACCTGACGAACATCGACATCGACGACCCGGTCATGACCACCGTCGGCGGCTTGGTCTTCCGGCTCTTTGGTCGGCTACCCACGGCGGGCGAAACGGTCGCTTACGAAGGCTACAATTTCACGGTCATGGAGGTCAACGGGCTGCGCATCAGCCGCCTGCGGGTCGGCGCATCCGACGCCGCGAAGCCGCCAGAAGCTCCGGAATCTCGACAAGAGCCGCCGGTCGAACCCGAGCCCGAGCTCGAACCCGAGCTCGAAAGGGTTGTCGGACAGGGCGAATCCAAACCGGCGCGCTCACTCGAGTCCGATAACAGGGCCAAGGAAGCGACAGGGGGACAGTGAAGTGACCTGGTTTATCGAGATTGTCGTCATTCTGCTCTTCCTTGCACTGAAGGGCTTCTTCTCCGGCTCCGAGATCGCGATCGTAAACTCGGACAAGCTCAGACTGCGCCACAAGGCGAAACAAGGGGACAAAGGCGCGGCTCTCCTGCTGAAGATGTTCCGAGCGCCGGACGTGATACTGGGCACCACCCTGGTCGGCACCAGTCTGGCCACGGTGACCATTTCCACCCTCGGCGCACTGATCTGCATTCACCTGTTCGGCGAGCCGGGGGATCTGATCGCGGTCGTGCTCCTGACCCCGATCCTTCTGATCTTCGGGGAGATCGTGCCCAAGAGCATCTTCCAACAGAAGGCCGATACCATCGCCGGCACCATCATCTACTGGCTGCGCTTCTTCTCCTACCTGTTCTATCCGGTCATCTTCGTCTTCAGCCGCGTGGCCAGGTTCGCAACCCGGCTGATCGGCGGCAAGGGGACACGCCAGAATCTATTCATCACCCGCGAGGAGCTGCGCGTGCTCCTGGACATCACCGAGCCCCCGGCCGGCAGAGGTGCCCTGGACCGCAAAAGCATCCGGCGCATAATCCGCTTCGGCGACACTACCGTCGGTCAGACCATGATTCCACTGGCCGACGTGATCGGAATCAGCGAGACCCGACAGATCGGCAACGCGGTGCGTCTGGTGCACCAGCATGGCTATAATCGCCTACCCGTTTACCGGAGTAACATTACCAATGTCAAAGGCGTGCTCACCCTGACCACCTGGGACCTGCTGGACGCGGAAATCGAGAACAAGTCCATGTCGGACTTCATCCACCCCCCCCTCTTCCTCTCACCCCAGCAGACTATCGACCAGACCTTGCCGCTGCTGCAGGCACGGGAGGACCACATGGGTATAGTGGTAGACGAATTCGGCTCGGCCATCGGCATCCTGACCATGGAGGACGTGTTCGAGGAGGTCGTTGGAGACATCGACGTCGGTTACGACTTCGACGAGTACCAGCCAAAACGCCAATATGTCATCGAGCAAGAAAACGAATCGGTTTACCTGATCAGCGGACGCGCGCCCATCTCCGAGATCAACGATGTCCTGCACATCAAGCTTCCTGTGTACGAGGCGCACACGATCGGGGGCTTGGTCACCGCACGGCTACGCCGCATCGCCGAGGTCGGCGACCACACCGAGGAAGAGCATTTTCGATTTACCGTTTTGGAGGCCAATCCGCGTACCGTAATCAAGGTGCGCGCGGAGCGCATTTGATCGACGTCATCCCGCAATTTCGTCCTCTATCAGGAGGCGCCGCGGCCAACACCGAAGGGTTTCGATTTGAGCGACATCGTC
>JAJDOL010000219.1 GCA_022340195.1 Chromatiaceae bacterium | reverse complement strand
CCTATCCGGGGTGAGACTCAAGGACGCGTCCCGCACAGATCGAGGAGGATCGCGCTCCTCGATCTGTGCGGGATGAGGATCGTTTAGAAAGGCAGCGGGTCGTTCCCGGGATGATCTGCGAGGTTATCGAACAGGTCAGACTGAGCGGAGCGGTTGAGACTGGCGACATGGCGCCTGATCTGTACGAAATAGATGCCTTCCAAGGCGCCGACCGTGGCATAGAGGGCCTCCACGAGCGCAAAGGCCGCCTCGCCGGAAAGCGTCTCGGGGAGCAAGGCTCTAAGATCGGATTCGTGGCTCATATCGGAATCATGATTCATTGCAACACCTCGATGGCCTCGTGGATCAGCTCGTCGGGCAGGTGGTTGAGGCCCTTGGGCACAGCCAGGCGCATGGCGGTCTGGATCAGGCGCCCGGCTTGGCGCGGGAGGCCTTGGGAGGCCTGACGCAGCAGCTCCATGGCCGAATCGGAGAGCAGCGTATGGGTCGCGCCGGCTACACCAAAGCATAGGAAATCCAACCGGCTATGTGTAAATATCCCTCCGTTCCGAGCCCCCGGGCAAGGCGCTGTTGGGCGTCGTCCAGAGCGAGGTGCGGAGATTGGAGGGACGAGCCGGGCAGTCGCACGCATTGGGAGGGGGCTTTTCTGGCGGAATACGGGTGGACTTCACGGAGCAGGCAACAGGGTGCCGGGCAGCCGTCGAGACGCCGCTTACCAAGTCAGGCGCTGATCGAATTCGTAGTCCGGTTCCGGCTGAGCAAGCGGATCGCCCGAAAAGCGCTGTTCATCGAGAAAGATGGTTCCGGAGTCGTCCTCTTCCTGCCCGGCGGGGGACCGCGCGCCGGAGCGATCGTCGGTGGAGTGGAGGGCTCGCCGATATGATTCAGAATACGCTGCACCTGGGCAGTCTCGATGATGAAGGCAATGACCCGCATTTCGGCCCCACACTTGGGGCAGGTCAGGGGAGACGCCTCGTCGATGCGTGCGAGCAGCATCGCCCACAGGTAGCGGGCAGGCGAGCGACGCGGTGTTGCGGTGGGCTCGTCGCCAAAAGTCGGCACCGGCGAGAGGGTAGCGCGGCCACGGCCTCGGGGGCCGGGGTAGTGACGGCGGCACGCAGGGGCGCGTTGGGGGCCAGCACGCCGTAGTAGCGGTGGCGGTGTTGGCGCGGCGGTGGCACCAGCGCAGCGATGCGCTCGATAAGCTCCAACGGTGAAAGGATAAGTTGAGTGCGCCCATCGGGACCGGGCTTCGGCAGATGGTAAATCAACCGGTGTCGGTCCAGCTCCTCGATCCGGTCCGCGGCGAAAGGCGGTCGGGCGCAATAGCGCGGCAGCCGTTCCAAGCCGTTGCGGTCGTTGGCCGCGATGCGCACCCACGCATCGCCGGCGGCAAGCCTTTCGCCAACCCGCATCTTTGGTGTCGGGGTTCGCAAGCCTGCCCCCAACCTACGCTACTTGCCGGCCGCTGGAGCGGCAAAGACAGCGTTCCCACGCAGAGCGTGGGAACGCGATCAAGGCCGCTGCAAACCCGGCCGCGAATCCAACCGCGTGCACCTCGGGTATGCCGGGCCAGGCGGTGTGGGTAAAGAGGGCGCTACCTGCGACTGTCTCCAGGCCAATCTTGGCCAGAGCGGCGAGGCCGATCCATAGGATCAGGGGGTCGCGGCTATCCTCCCATAAACGCCACAGGCCGGCAGCGATCAAGGCGTTTACGAGGCCGGACAGACCGCAGTAGAGGAGCAACTCCGGCATGGCCCACCAGAGCCAGGCGTCGATGGCCAGGATTCCCAGTGCCAGGCTCGCGATGACTCGCCCGCCCAGCCGTCCTTCAAACAGAGCGCCGAACAGGGCTAGGGCGGCGATGTCCCAGAGGGCGTGCTCGGCGTCGCTGTGCACCAGGTGTCCGGTGATCAATCGCCACCAGTCGCCCCCTGCAATTGCTGTGCGGTCGTAGACGAGGGTCTCCGGCGCCGGTCCCGCGCTCAGGTAAAGGACCAGCGCCAGAAAGCTCAGCGTGAGGGTCCGCCACGGCGCCTGAATGCCGCCGTGAACGGATCTGATTGCCGGAAGGCCGCGCATCAATTGACTCTGCGACGGAGAGCCAGGCTCCATACCAGCGGCGGAATCATGAGCAGGGTCCAGGGACCCAGAGCACCGGCGCCGCTGGTGTGGGAGGCGCGGTTGGAGCTGTACAGAGGTCGCCGGGTATCCACCCGGCGAGACACCGCCGGCCGGCTTGCGCGCTGCTGTTGCGCGGTCTGCTCTACCGCGAGCCGATCACGGTTCCGGCGCTTTATGCCGTAGTGCTGGAACTGCTCCTCACGCAATACGAGCATCGATGTGTAGTCTGTCACCAGACCATACTCGAGACCCAGGTCGGTCACGGCGCGCTCGAGGTCCGCCTGCTCGCCGAAGTCATCCATCTCGGCCTGCATATCCTCGATCTGGGCAAAGGCCCAAAGCCGCTCGATCTCCGGGTTCTCGGTTGCAGTGGCCGGGAAGGCGAAGCGGGTTTTGTACTCGATCGGCTGACCGGAGACCTTGCCATTCAGGCTCACGTCCGCCTCGCCGTCGCCCCAGTAGTGGCCGAGCACGACCAGCTGCTGACCGCGGTATAGGCTACCGATCTGCTTTGGCGTCAGGTCGGCGGTCTTTACTCCCCTGATCTTCAGCTCGACCCCGTGTAGGGCCTGGTGGGTCACCTTGCTCGTGGCGCTCAGGATCTGACCGACGATGTCGTCGCTGTTGGAAACGGCCATGGCGAAACCACCCGAGGCCTTGGTCATGGCCTCCAGGAGGGGCCGGTTGGCGCTGTTGCCCATGATGAAGGTGAACAGGCGCGCGTCCTTCCGCTTCACCAGGTCGATGAAGCCCCGCTGTCTTGTCTCACCCACGTTGGCCACGCCGTCGGTGACCAGCACCAAGCCGCTGGTCCGGTCGGCATCGAGGGCGTCCAGCCCGAGGTTCAGGCCAGCGTACAGGTTGGTGCTGTTCCCCGGCTGCACCGCCGCCACCCGGGCGCTCCAGTGGCGCACGTTTTCGACCGTGGCCGCAACGAATCCGGAGGTGAGCTCACGGGCCGAGGTGTTGAACAGGACGATGCGGAAGCGGTCCTCCGGACGCAGATTGCCCAGAGCCTTGTTTACGCCCTCGGCCAGGGTCGCGTACTTGCCCTTCATGGAGCCGGAAACATCCAGGATGAAGACCCAGTCGCGGCCCTCGGCGATGGGCTCGAGGTCGTCGCCCGGGGTGACCACCAGCATGAAGGTACCCCGCCCGGTGGCGTCGGGCTTGTTGGCAACCAGATCCACGCTGCCCGGCAGGCCGGCCTGATGGCGCCAATAGACCACCAGGTCCTTGTCCAAGGTAAAGGCCGGCGCCCCTGTCGGGTTGAAGGCCGGACTCGGTGTGGCACCTTCCTCCGGCACAACGGAGTCGTTCCCTCCGGATCCCAAACTGACATTCCAGTCGCCGTCGGTACCGCGCCGGACTACCGCCTGAGGCTGGTTGGGCAGGCGCACCGCATCGACCGGATAGGCGGACTTGAGCTGCAGGTCGAAGCCGAAGCGGCCGGATACCTTGTCGTTGGCGGTCCAAAAGGCCAGCTTCTCCTCGTCCACGCCACCCTCCTCGAGGGGGTAGACATAGCGTCCGATGCCCGTATCCACATGGGCGGGTTGCAGGTACACCAGGCGCACGCGGGTATCCTGTCCAGCGCGCACCGGCGCGACCCGGACCTCGAATGTCTTGTAGGCATCCTTCTCGGTCATTCCCGCCTCGCGCCCGGCGGCCTTCTCCTCTTCGTAGATGCGCTTGGACTCCTGTCTCTCCACCACCTCACCGGTCACGGGTTTTCCATCGATCCAGAGGGTAAGCTCGGCCACAGAGCCCTTTTTCGGGACCGGAAAGGAGTAGATCGCCTCTAGATCCCGGTTGTGCGGATTGTGGAAGACCTGTTCCACCCGAGTAATCGCATAGCCGTCCTCGATGGTTACCTGCACTTGGTGATCCCGGATCTCCAGGGCCGGCAGACTGCCATCCGCCGGTGTCAACAGGCCCGCCGCCTGAGCGCCCGTGCCGGCCAACAGGCCGATACCGGCCAGCAGCGCTAATAGCCTTTTTCCAATCGATGCGAAGCCGTTCATGGTCTTCTTCCTCTAATTGAACAATGATTAATAAATGCGGTAAGAGCGGGGCATCGGCGCCCCTGTCCCTCTTCCGCGTTCTGAACGACGTTCAGTTTTTGGCCTCGGAGTGATCCGGTTTGCTTGCGGGCCGAAAGGGAGAACTGAACGATGTTCAGTATCTTTATAGTCCATTTATGAACGATGTTCAATATCCGGCTATAATCTTTCTGACAGAGATCAAAGGTTGAACGACACATGGCCCGACGCAGCGACCACAGCCGAGAGGAGATCCGGGAGATGGCCCTGGAGGCCGCGGAGCGGATCATCGACGAGCAGGGTTACGCCGCCCTCACCGCGCGCAAGGTGGCAGCCGGTATCGGCTATACCGTCGGGACCCTCTACCTGGTGTTCCAGAACCTGGACGACCTGGTGCTCCAGGTCAACGGGCGCACCCTCGACGCGCTGCACGCCCGTCTAACGACGGCAGCCGAGGATTGCGGGGACGGCGCCGCCTGCGTCCTCGCGCTGGGGCACGCCTACCTGGCATTCGCCCACGCCAACCGCAACCGCTGGGGAACGCTCTTCGAGCACAACCTCCCGCCGGGTCGGGAGGTCCCGGATGGGTACAGGGCCAAGGTAGCCGCAAACTTCGAGCTGGTGGAGGCGCAGCTGCGCCAAGCCGCCCCACATCGATTCCCCGATGAGATCCAGGAAGCGGCCCGCGCCCTGTGGAGCGGCGTGCACGGCGTGTGCATCCTCGGGCTCACCGAGCGCCTCGGCATCCTGGGCTCGGGTACCCTGGAGACCCTGGTCGAGTCCCTGGTCGGTAACTACCTGCGCGGCTTTTGCGGCGGGTGAGACCCTGAACGATACGGCGTCAGACGGCTTGACTCTGTTGCCGTGGGCCGCGGGCGAGCCGGGATGGCTATCCGACGAAACCAGGGCACTGTTGCTCGACCCGGCGAACAGCTTGCCACAAGGACCCCGTCGACCGACTTCTCGTGGCGCAGGCGCAGACCGAGTCGATGATCCTTTTGACTAGTGACGCCAGGGTCGCGGGTTACGGAGAACCGGTTCGTTTGGCGTAATGCGGCAGGGAGGAAGCGGATGCGCACCGCTGGTCGGGTGCGGCCGGCGCTGATTTGGAAGCGGGGCGACGGCGGCATTTGCGTAGGGCGAAACTCCGCAGGAGGTTGCGCCGTCAGACGGCGGAACCGCTGCGCGTTCCGCCCTACAGGGAGTCCGGCGGCTGGAGGTAGGGCAGGCGGTAGAGGGCGATTCGACGGCGACCAACTCTTTGTACAGAACGTGCATTTTTTCCAGAGGTGGTGTACTTCTCTTTTAAACACGGCGAGTTGCGCCTGCAGACCGACTATATTCGCGGACGCAGCATGAAGACGGAGGTGACGATTCGCCCGAACGGGTCCGTTACGCTTGGCGTCGGAGCTCCGGGGGAAGCAGTGCGGCGCTGCGGCCAACGCCGGTGTTATCGGCGAGTATCTGAAACCGCTCATGCAGCCAGAGCAGATAGGCTCGCGCCTGCTCCAGTCCGAAGTTCAGGATCGTGTATTCGTAGATTTCATCGAGATCGGAGACCGCTTTTTCGGACAGGCTATAGGCGGCCATCAGCTTTCAGCCGGGCCTCGACTTCCTCCATAACATAGGGAAGCGCCCTTGTCAGACAACAGCGAATGAACAAGAAGGACCTCTCCGAGACCGATATCCGCACCAAGCTCATCACCCCGGCCATCGTCAAAGCGGGCTGGGATCTGAATACGCAGATCCGCGAGGAGGTGGCCCTCACCGCCGGCAAGGTCATCGTCAGGGGCCAGCGCCGCATCCTCCTGGTCCGGCCACCGGCACCGGCAAGACCTACACCGTCTTTCAGATCATCTGGCGGCTGTGGAAGTCCGGCACCGCCCAACGCATCCTGTTCCTGGTCGACCGCAACATCCTCGCCGACCAGGCCAAGACCAATGACTTCAAGCCCTTCGGCTCCGCGCTGACCAAGATCCAGAAACGCCAGGCCGACAAGTCCTACGAGGTCTACCTCGCGCTTTATCAGGCCGTCTC
>JAJDOL010000177.1 GCA_022340195.1 Chromatiaceae bacterium | reverse complement strand
GCGCCAAAGCCGAGCAAGGCGATGGGCTGTTCGCCCGAGTAGAGGATATAGCGCAGCTGCGCTCCGGGAAGGGGCTTGTATCCGAGGTAGTGGTAGCGCTGGATGTACTCGTTGTAGAGGCGCGATTGGCCTTTTGTGCGCACGCGCTGCAACGCCAGTGGTGTGTCCGCTATGGGAACTCGAACGTCCTATTATTCTACGCAGAAGAAGGTCTGAAGTTGGCCGAAAGCGGAATTTCCGGCTTCCGACGTAAGTTGCAAACGAAGGAGCAATACCACATCAGTAGAGGTTTCTACCGTATCTTCAGTCCTTCTGGCACACAACGCCTTTGCTGAGGAAATGGCGGGGACGGGCGATGGTGCGAAAACCTTCCTGAACAACAATCTGCTCAACCACATCGAACGCTGGCCTTGACATTGTTACGACGAATTCCATCAGGAAAATGGCCCCTCTCGGCTTGATCAGGTCGCAGAGCTCATGGATGACACGCTCACGGTCTGGCACTTCATGCAAGACATAGAATGAGTAGACGAGATCGAGCTGGTCGGAGATCCCAAGTTGATCTGGATTGCATCGGTGCGGACGGATGCGGTGCTCGATCAGGAATAAAGGGGACGGAGCCTTTAGAACGCGCTCTACCGTGACTGAGAGCCGCTCAAAGAAGAATCAACGCGGATCGGGATCAAGCGTTGGCCGAAGCTTATGGTCCGGGTGCTTACAGCATGCAGACCATTGCCGAGCATTTTGGCGTCAGCCGCATGAGGGTCAGCGGCCAGCAAAACGCCAGGAGCGAATCGTGGGTGGCGCAGGTGTTACATGTGAGACCCCGATCTCCCGTGACCCCGATCTCCGCACAGTCCAGCAGCTACCGAAGCTCATTCGTTGCTCCAAGTACGGAGCGAAGCAGCGGCAAGCCGCCGAGCGCGTCTGACCGTCATCGTGTGTGCCATACTCTGAGAGTCTTATCTCGGGCCTCTGGCCGGGCAGGGAAGCGCGGCGGGGGATTTATCAGGGTGACGGAGGAAGCACATGATTCTTAGAATCTGTATCGCGGATGTCCTCGATCAGGTGAAACTTGACTACCGGGTCAAGGTGGCTGGCCATCTAGGGAGTTGGATGATGAGCGTGGCGAGAGAGGCGCAAGGTGTCACGGGTGCGGAGATATCCTGGTGGACAAAAGGGGGTCGATTCCGACTTGGACCTAAAGATGTTCTGATTTATGTCGTTTCGGAGTTCCAATCCGGTGCTGCCATGGCTAGTGGGAATGCAAACGGAACTCCAGAAAGCGCCGGCGCCACCTTTATATATCCGGCTCAGAAGCGAGCGCTATCCGAAGTGTATTGGGGGAAGATCACTTCCCCGCTGGCATTCTCCAGTGTGGTTTTCCATGAAGCAGCGCACAATAAGTCGCTCCAAGATAACAAAATGCACGGGGGGAGGAGGAGGGGCGGGATCCTCGAAGCTTTCACCGCACACGGCGTGGCGCGTCCCACCGCCGATGACTTCAAATTCTTTGCTGAGCATGCGCTTACAGAGGTAAGCCAAATAGTCGTACCGCAAACAACCCTTAAAAACTTTTGGTACCGCGGAAAGAGACCTTAAGCAATGCGAGGTATCCCGCGACTGCAGGTCAGCGCAATGTCAATGTGCCGAGTACGGGATCCAAAGGTCAGGAAATTCCACCGTCAAAATGAGTTATTTTGATTCCATCAGCTAGCAAATTTCAGTCCTTCAGGCACACGACAGCCCTGCTGAGAAAATGGCGGGGGCGGGCGATGGCGCGAAAACCTTCCTGAACAACGATCTGCTCAAGCTCCTCGAACGCCGGCCGTGACATTGTTACGACGAAGTCCATCAGGAAAATCGTCCCTCCCGGCTTGATCAGGTCACAGAGCTCATGGATGACACGCTCGCGGTCCGGCACTTCATGCATGACATAGAATGAGTAGACGAGATCGAGCTGGTCGGAGATTCCAAGATGATCTGGTTTGCAGCGGTGCGGACGGATGCGCTGCTCGATCGGCTTTCCCGTGATACGTTCACGGAGCATCGCGAGCATTCCCTCCTGAACATCGACGGCAATGACCGTACCATTGGGTCCGACCAGCTCCGCAGCGGTGCGCGCGAAAAAACCTGGACCGCATCCGAAATCGGCAACGGTCATTCCGTCGCTAATCCACGGAGACAAGATTTTTACGGGGGGGTACAACAGCCGGCGGAGCTTCCAATCAAGACTTCCCGCATGTTCGACAGGGTGCATGCGGAGGACGGTGGATCGTTTCATGATTCTCGCGACCTCGATACTCGAGTGGGCCCTTGGAGCCTGTCTGGCGATTCGACCGCGGGGCGGTCCAGCGGACCCGGAATGTTACTCAGGCGGGCTCCAGCAGCGTTCCGAACACCAGCATCAGCGCCACGCCCATCATCAGCGATCCTGTGGCGACGTCCTCGTGGCCTTTGCGATGGGTCTCCGGGATGATCTCGTCGCTGATGATGTAGAGCATCGCGCCACCGGCGAAACCCAGGATACCGGGCAGCAGGGCGGATGCGAACCAGGCGGCACTGCTGCCCAGCAACCCGCCGACGGGTTCCACCAGGCCCGTTAGAAAGGCGATCCCTGCACTCTGGTTGCGGCCATAACCCGCGGCCATGAGGGCAGCGGCCACAGCCAGGCCTTCGGGTACGTTCTGCAGGCCGATACCGGCTGTCAGAGCCGCGCCTGTGGCAAAGTCGCCGCTCGCGGCACCCACGCCGACGGCCATCCCCTCCGGAAAATTGTGCAGCGTGATGGCGATGACGAAAAGCCACAGGCGCGCGAGCTTGGTCGAGTCCGGACCTTCGCGGCCCCCATGGAAGTGCTCGTGGGGCGTGTAGCGATGGATTGTCCAGAGCACTCCTCCGCCCAACAGCATGCCAGCGATGACCACGGTCACGGCGATGGCTTGATCGCCATAGCTCTGCACCCCGTATTCCAGCCCGGGCTGCAGCAGAGAGTAGAAAGACGCGGCCAGCATGATGCCTGCCGCGCCTGAGAGCAGCGCGTCTTCCGTGCGGGGCTTCAACTCCCTGATGGTGTAGATGAGCGCAGCGCCTACGGCGGTGCCCAGGCTGGCGGCCAGGCTGGCAAGGGTGCCCGTAAGGATTGGATGCAGCTCACTCATACTCGGCCCGCTCCGGGAGATGATCTCGCACCAGGTCTTCGAGTAAGCCAGGTGAGACGGGGGCTATTCGGCAGTCTTGCGGCTACTCGATTTTTTTTGCCAGGGGGTCGTCAGACACAACGCCTTTGCGTCGAGCAGAAGCGCATAGACTTCGTGTATTCGCTCCGGTATGAGGATTACGCCTTCGCGATATTGATACTTGGCCGAAAGGAGCTCACGCGGGTACTTGCTCAATTCATATAGATCGACGAGACGCATGTTCCACTGCTCGAAATAGCGGCTCTCCATTGGCTCGAACGTGATCAATTCCACGTCGCAATGGCGCGCATCGCGAATTATGTTGCCATACAATCGATTGACATCGTGATAAGGCCCCTCGAGCACCTGCAAGTATTTGTTGCCGGCAAGGAGCAGCAGACCGGTGATCTCCCTCGCCTTGTTAGCCTGCGCCGATTGCTCGACCAGATGGCTGATCGTTTCGTTTGACACGACATCTGTGGATGCCCGGCTCTTATAAATCAGGCGACAGTTTTCCATGTTGTTCCACCCGAGTTGTCTTTGTGTGGCGCTGTCATAGCGTTGACTCAACCCGGATCTCTCACCACGATAACGCGCCCTCGCTTGGTCTTTGAATCCAAATCCCTACGCGATCATCACGTCCCCTGGTGAGAGATCCGGGCTAAGATCGCTCGATACGAATGATAACGTTCTCGCATCAGGTTCGAAACTAGCAGCGACGGGGCGTCGCGGCGGGAGAGAAGTCGAAGTTTAGCTGTATCGCCGGGGAGCAATCTTACGCCTGCGGCCAATCCATAGCCACCGGCTGCGGATGCTCGAATTCAAAAAAAAGGCGACTGCGTTTGCAGTCGCCGTCTCTTCCAGCGTTCGCGGTCTGTCAGTTGGGCATGATGACGGTGTCGATGACATGGATCACGCCATTGCTCGCCATAACGTCCGTCTTGACAACATTGGCGTCGTCGACTTTGACCCCGCCGTCGCTAACCACGATGGTTACGCTGTCACCCTGTACGGTCTTGGCGGAGTCGAGTTTCACAACATCCGCGGCCATGACCTTTCCCGGCACCACGTGGTAGGTGAGAACGGCCGTAAGCTTGTCCTTATCCGCCAGTAGTGCGTCCAGGTCGGCTTGGGGGATCTTGGCGAAGGCCTCGTCGGTCGGCGCGAAAACAGTGAACGGGCCCTCGCCCTTGAGTGTGTCGACCAAATCGGCCGCCTTGATGGCTGTCACCAAGGTGTTAAAGCTTCCCGCGCCGACCGCGACATCTACGATGTCACCGGCAGGTACAGCGGCTTCCTTCTTTCCGCCTTCGTGCATCCCGGTCTTCATATAGTGGCCGGTTTCTTCGCTGTTCTGCGACTGATAGCCGTAACTGCCGTTGCCGGCAGACGCGGTCGAAAGCGTGCCCATCGCCGAGAGAGCTACGAAGGCGGTCGCAGTTATGAGTGTGGCGTTGCGAAAAGACATGATCGTATTTCCTCAGTAGGTTTTGTGGTTTGTAGCGATCTTGCGAGCAAACAAAATCTCGCTATCCGCTATGTTAAGGCGATATTTTTCTTTGCAAGTTCGGGTCATTTAAAATTTTTTCCACACATTTCATGGTCATTACATAGACATTCCGTCGTCGAGCAGGATGCCCGAGCGAGCCCCGTCGCCGCGCCCGCGCCTGCGGCACCAGCGAAAAAGAGGTCACAACCATGAAAAGGCGAAACCTGGTCCTGGTCCTCGGCGATCAACTCGATCTCCTGTCCCCTGCGTTTGAGGAGTTCGATGCCGCACAGGACCTGGTCTGGATGGCGGAGCTCCCGGAGGAGTCCGAGCACGTCAAGTCCCACAAAGCCCGCACGGTGCTCTTCCTATCGGCCATGCGCCACTTTTCGGAAGGGCTCGCGGAGCGCGCCATCCCGCTGCGAAACCTGCGCATCGGCGACCACCCGCACTCCGGCTTTGCGGCCGCCCTGAGCGGGGATATCGCCGCCTTTCGTCCGCAAAGACTCCTGGTCGCCCATCCGAGGGATTTTCGCGTGCTGAACCAGCTGCAGCAGGCGGCATCCGAAGCGGGACTACCGCTGGAGGTGCGCACGGATCGGAAGTTCCTGATCGGTATGAATGATTTCCGAGACTGGGCCAACGGCCGCAAGGCTCTTCGCCTCGAGCACTTCTACCGGCACATGCGCCGGCGAAACGATGTTCTGTTGGAAGGCAAGAATCCGATGGGAGGCTCTTGGAATTTCGACAAGGAGAATCGCAAGATCTTCGGGCGCCAGGGACCGGGCGCGATCCCCGCCCCCGCTGCCTTTCCAGCGGATGCAATCACGCATTCCGCGATCGCGGATGTGGAGCAGCAGTTCCCCAACCACCCGGGCTCGCTCGCGCACGTCGACTGGCCGGTAACGCCGGAGCAGGCCGAGGCAGCGCTACAAGACCTCGTCGAGCATCGCCTCCCCGCTTTTGGCCCCTTCCAGGACGCGCTCTGGTCCGGCGAGATCTATCTTTATCATTCCCGCCTGTCGGCGGCGA
>JAJDOL010000172.1 GCA_022340195.1 Chromatiaceae bacterium | reverse complement strand
GCCAGGCACGTGCTCTCCAGGTCTTCCACGTGGATGCGGTTTGTGTAGCCACATTGATCTTCGACCAGAATCGGAGCCCGGCTACGCAGCCGTGCCTCCGGCAGGCGGCCGGGACCGTAAATGCCTCCGACCCGCAGTACTGTCACCGCAACCCCTGTTTGCCGACCCCAGTCCCATAGTCGATCCTCGGCATCGAGACGCCGCCGGGCGCGATCGGTTTGCGGATTCGGGGGGGTGTCTTCGTCTACCCAGGCGCCACGGCAGTCTCCGTACACGCCGCTGGTACTGATATAGACAATGCGGAGCGGATGGGTACCTGCTTCAATCGCGGCGAGGAAATTCGCCATTCGCGGATCCCCCAGGCCACTCGCCGGCGGTGGCGCCAGATACTGGACGAGGTCGCCCTCGAGGCCCAGCGCGGCCAGGGATGCAGGATCATCCAGGTCTCCGCGAACCGGGGTTATCCCGAGGGACTCCAGCTCTCCGGCAGCCGTGGCCGATCGGGCGAGGGCCGAGACCGGCCGGTCCCGGTCGAGGTATCGCTTTGCAATCAGACGGCCCACCCCGCCACAGCCCACGATGAAGACATTGCTCATGGTCGCAGTCCTTTTCGGTCACGGTTAATAGAAATTGGGGCGAGGATTGGTCATGGCGGTGGGAAAATCCGGAAAGCGCCGACCGAAGCGAGACTCGCTCCCTGCCTGAATCCCGCCAGGCGCATCCGAACAATCCCGGACGAAGCGGCGATCAACAAGCGCAACCAGCGAGCCGTTGTCACCGGTCGCGTCACTGTTAGTTTCCACTGGTCTGCAATCGTCACGCGTGCAATGCCAGGAACGACATGACCACCTCATTGAATATTTCCGGAGCGTCCATCGGCGTGAAATGACCTGACCCCGGGATCACTTTCAACTCGCCATTGGTTATCTTTGCGGTGTAGTGTTCTTTCATCGCAAGCGGTATGAAATCGTGCTCACCGGAGATTACGCACGTCCGACAGCGAATGGAGTCCAACCGGTCCGCGATGTCCCACCCGGAAACCGAGGCTAAGGCGGCGAGGTAGGCCCCGGGGTGGTTTTCCGCCCAGCGTTCGATGAACCTTCGCCTGAGTGTATTCTGGGATGGCAGTGGAAATAGCTTCTTGCTCAGGAAACGGCCGAGCGCACGCATTCCGAAGAGCCGCACGACCAACCGCCGAAGGAAGAGCGCCCAGGCAATCCGCAAGCGGTCCCGAAGCCTGCCTCTGGGCAAACCAGGCGCAGCATTCACCACGATCAAGGTGCGCACCAGGTCGGGACGCTCGACGGCGAGCTGAAATGCGACGAAATAATCGGTCAGATTTTTCTACAGCGATCGCCGTGGATGAACCAATTATGAACGCAAGTCCCGACACCCCCACCTGCGAGATCGTAACCATCGGCAGTGAGCTTCTGCTGGGCCAGATCTTGGACACCAACACCGGCTATCTTGCCCGGAAGCTTGGGCGACTCGGCGTAGCCACGCGATTTCGCACCTCTGTCGGCGACAGGCTAGAGGAGATCGGCCAAGTCATTCGGAGCGCCGTCGAGCGCTGCGACATGGTCATCACAACCGGTGGTCTCGGACCCACGCTCGATGACCTGACCCGCGAGGCCGTGGCCAGGGCGGCAGGGGTAGAGCTGGAGCTCAAAGAAGAGCTCATCGAGCAGATCGAGGCCTACTTCGCGCGCATCGGTTATCGGATGCCGGAAAACAATCGGCGACAGGCCTATGTGCCCGCGGGAAGCGAAGTGATCCACAATCCAGTAGGCACAGCGCCCTGCTTTGTCGCCGAAGTAGACGCAACACCGGTCATTTGTCTTCCAGGGGTGCCTCGGGAGCTCAGTTATCTGTGGGATCGGGAGATCGCGCCCTGGATCCGAGAAAGATTCGGGCTGTCGGATCAACAGGTCACCTACCGGGTGCTGAAAGTAGTCGGGCTCAGTGAAAGTCGGGTAGACGCCTTGATCAGCGACCTCATGGGCGTGGGCAAGAATCCGGAGCTGGGCCTGTTGGCGTCTTCCGGCGAGATCAAGGTCCGCATAACGGCCACGGCAAGAGGCGATACGGATGCCGACCGGCTGATTCGTCCCGTGGAAGAAGAGATCCGGTCCCGTCTGGGAAACAAGATCTTCGGGATAGACGATGAAACGCTGGAGGGTGTCATCGACAGCCTGCTGCTCGGGAAAGGAATGACACTTTGTATCCTGGAGACATTTACGGCCGGCTTGGCGGCGCAGAGGATGTATCGCATTCCAGCGACCCAGTTGCTGGACAGCCGAGTCATCCCCGATCGAGAAAGGCTGCTGAGGCTACTGGAAGAACCCGCCTGGTCGGTTCATGCTCAGTCCGCCACGAGCCTTGCCCACAAGGCGAAGGAGATGGCGCAGGTAGACGTAGCACTTTCCATCCTGGGTTTTCCTGAAAATAACGAGCCGAGCACCGGGATGCAGGCAGTCGCCGCCGTCGTCGGAGATGGGTTTGCAAAGGAGTTTTCATGGCAGATGGGCGGAGACTTCCGCGCTTTCCAGGAACGGGGCACCGTGATCGGCCTCAATACGCTGCGCCTCGCCCTTCTCGCGTCGGCGTGAATCCGTTTATCCGCTGCGCCCGAAAGCGCACAGGAGCGCCCGGGCCTCGCTCACCGCTCTCACCGGATCCGCGCCGATCGCCGTCTCGTCGGAGAGGACGATGCCGGCGTAACCCCGCCGCACCAGGTCGTAGAGGTGGCAGACCTCGGAGCGAGTCGGCTCGGGGTGTCTCGTCAGGTGCTCGAGGACCTGCCCCGCCATGAGCACCGGTACCCGCAGCCCTCCCGGCCGGAAACCTCGGACCCAACGCGCCAGCTCGACCATGCCGAGCTGGGACCCCAAGTCCCCGCGGCAGATCCACAGCTCGTCGACCTGCGCCGCAATCGACTCGAGCCTCTGAAGCGCGGCCCGTCGCTCGACCTTTCCGACCACCGGACATCCCTCCGCACGCGAGCGGATCCAGCCGGCCTCGGAGCCGTCGCGCATAAACGAGAAGGCAAAGGAGACGAGCGGGTATCTTGCCGCACGCTCGACATGCTGCACATCCCGCGATGTGAGGTCTTCGAGAACAACCGGGTGATCGACGAGGTTTACCCCCTTGCGCGGCCGCAGCTCACCGCCGTTGAGACACTCGGCCTCGATGATCTCCACACCCGCCTCGCGGACGAAAAAACGAAGGCGGTCGTCGTCACAGCTCAACGTCTCCCCGACGGAGACGGTGCGGAACAGCTCGGGGTGCGGCAGCGGCAGGGCATCCCGAGCCTCGGGATCGTGCGCAAAACGCAACCGCACGCCGCACCCGACAGCGCGCTTCTCGAACACGCCGAGGCGCATCTTCGCTCCCTGCAGATCGACGACGACAGGAAGACGCGGCAGCGCGGCCCGAAGGCGCTGGAGGACGTCTTCGAGCTCGTCCGGGGTCATGTGTGACGCGTTCAGGCGCAAAGCCGTCGCGCCTGCTGCCGCCAGGGCCGCCACCCGATCAAAGGAAGCCGGACCCAGAGTCGCAACGATGCGAGTGCCTGCTTCCTGGGGATCTCCTGTCATGCTTACACCTACCTCTCCTCCCAAGCGATCGAGTCCTCGGCAGAATAGCAGAAGCGCCGCGGATCAACCCCGTGGGCTCACCCGTTGCTCGCGAGGCATAGGGGACCCCTCCACCCTGATCACCAGCCCCGTTTGACAATAAAAGCTTTGTCATTTATTTTGGCAACAGTTTCATTGTCAAATTTCACCCTGCCATGTTGATCTTCCCGCGACCGGATCTCGAAGACTCCCTGTGGAGAGGCCTGGAGTCCGGCGGTCACTTGCTGATCCCCGGTCCGAGGCGCATCGGCAAGACCACGCTCCTCAAGGAGGCCCTAACTCATCCTCGCGACGGCTTTTTCCCGGTCTATGTCTTCGTGGAGTCTGTCGACTCCCTCGACGAGCTGTATCGAAAGCTCCTGTCGGCACTCCTGGACCAGGAATTCGTGGGTAGGCTCAGCCGCGCCTCCAGGCGATTCTCCACTTGGGTGAAGAAGATCCGAATCGACGAGATCGGCGCGAAAGTGCGCTTCGGGGCCTCCGGGGCGGTGGATCACCTGGCGGAGTTTGTCCGGTTTTGCGGCAGTCTGGAGTTGGACGGGCGCATCGTCCTGATGGTCGACGAGCTTCCTCAGGCAGTGGAAAATGCGCTAGGGAGTAAGTCCGAGCAGGAGCAGCGAGAGGCGACTCGGACGCTCCAGACCCTGCGCGAGTGCCGGCACGACCACGCGCTCACGGAGCGCATCCAGTTCGTCTTCGCCGGCTCCATCGGACTGGAAAACGTCGCGGCTTCCCTAGGTGCAAGCAAGCACATCAATGACCTGACGACGCTCCGAATCCCTCCGCTCACCCCGAACGAAGGGCGCCGATTCCTAGATCAGGCGCTGACGCGACTCGACATCTCAGACTGCCCGCAAGATGTGCGAGAGCACCTGCTCGAGCGCATCGGCTGGGACTGGCTGATTCCCGTCTTCATCAGGCGCCTTGCGGAAGAGCTGCCACCCGGCTCCGCAACCAGGTCAGCGGTGGATCGGGCTTTCACCATGCTGCTGACCTCCCAGAACTTGTTCGAGCACTGGTACGGCCGGCTGCGAATGACCCTGGAGCCAAAGGAGCTTCAGTTCGTCAAGGCCGTGCTCGGCCAGGCCGCCGATCCGCGAAACAACGGCATACACAGCCGATCCCTGACCAATCTCGCCGTCGAGCATGGGCTCCTGGAGGAGCAGGTCAATCTGATGGGCATCCTCAAGCACGACGGCTACCTCAACAACCAGGAGGATGCGGCGCGCTACCGTTTCAACTCACCGGTAATCCGGGAATGGTGGTGGCGCAATGTCGCCAATTGACCGGGGGGAGCCACAGCAATGGGCGAGACGCTGAGCGGGATCTACAACCCACAGGTTATACCGGAGGCCGAGTTCCTGGCGCGCTATTCCGTCCGGCTTGCGCTGACGGACAAGGTGCTGCGGATGATCCTGGGCAGCGGACCGGGTGAAGAGCCCGAGCACGCGATCATTCAGGGCCAAAGGGGGCAAGGCAAGACCAGCCTGTTGCGCCGCATCCAGATCCTGCTCAGGGACAATCAGGA
>JAJDOL010000157.1 GCA_022340195.1 Chromatiaceae bacterium | reverse complement strand
TTCTAACCTGTTTTGACTCGCCGGTATCGCATCGGATGATGCGCACGCTCGTCGCGGAGCTCGACAACTCGTTCCGAGCAGCCTGCGCCGCATCTGAGTCGCGGGCGAAACACAACACCAGGCGCCAGCCCAATTGCGCATAATGCTGCGCGATCGCCTTACCCAGCCGGCGTGTTCCGCCCGTGATCAGGATTGTCGGATGCTCTGACATCTCGGGGGATCGATTACGAAACAGGATATCGATCCGATCTCTACCTATCCAGTCCTCTGCAATGCGCGGCCCTGCCCGCGGATGGGCCAGAGCAGAAAAGACTGGTCTTTCCCGCCGAAGAAGGTGCGTGTACGACGCTTGATTCGGTGCGGAGGCTACCGACGGGGACGTCCATTACCAGCTCGGTAAACCCATCGTCAAAGGTGTGTTTCGGCCCGTTTTCCGCCCGCGCTCATTCGTTCGATCCGCACGATGGTCTCCACTGGCTCGGGTTGCAGGGTCACGTGCTCGATGCCGAAGCGCTCGGCGAGTAGCACCCGCAGTGTCCCGAGCACGGGCTCCCAGCTGTCGATGCGCCGCAATACCACGTGGGCAGAGAGGGCCGTTGTCTCGGCAGAAAGCGACCAAATATGCAGGTCGTGCACCGAAAGCACGCCCTCGACCTCGGCCATGGCGCGGCCGACTTCTTCCAAGTCGAGATCCATAGGCACCCCCTCGAGCAGGGTGTGCAGCACCTGACGCAGCAGACCCAGGCTGGAGACGAGGATGAGCAGGACGATGAACAGAGAGAGGATGGGATCGATTGGGGTCCAGCCCGTATACAGGATCACGACCCCTGAGACGAGGGCCGCGACGGACCCCAGAAGGTCGCCCATCACATGCAAGAGTGCGGCACGCACGTTGAGGTTTCCGCGCCCACCCATGAGTAGCCATGCCGCGGCAATATTGACGAAAAGCCCGATCAGGGCGACCCAGGTGACCAGGCCTCCACGTACCGGCAGGGGATCGAGCAGCCGTCCGACCGCCGCCGCACTGACTGCAGTCAGCAGGGCCAGCATGAGCAGGACGTTGAGTAGGGCTGCCAGGGTCTCCAGACGACCAAGGCCGTAGGAATGCCGTAGAGAGGGCGGCCGCCGGGCCATCCAGGCGGCTAGCGCCGCCAGGGCCAGCGCGGTGCTGTCGGTGAGCATATGGCCGGCATCGCTCAGCAGGGCAAGGGAGCCCGACAACCAGCCACCCACCGCTTCTACGACCGCGTAACCGAATGTGAGTGCGACTGCCAGTGTCAGCAGACGCCGAGAGTCCGGTCGATGATGGTCTCCGTGTGAGTGGGCATGGTTGTGCATGGCGTGCCATTGTAGTCCACCGTACCGCACCGCGCTGACGGTAATCCGCTCCATGACGACCGTCCGAATCGTGCTCCGGGGCTTGGAGTAAACATCGCCCCGCTCGGAAGGCGTCGAAGTAACGCGTGCGAGCTGACGCGAATCGGCACCCTTACCGGCGCAACGGCGGCGAAGCCACGGCCCCGTCACCTTGTCGTAGCGCCGCGACGCTCCTCAATCGCTGCAGTTGCGGTCGAGCTGCGTTTTTTTGTTGCTCTCGGGCATTTGAATTGCTAATTTTCCGCACCAAGAACCAAAAACTTAAATTGAGCGCTGATCTTCGATCTGCCGTGCCGCGGTGTGAGCCAGAATGCGGAGCCGAATCGTGGCACCCTGTGGGTATGCGGATTTGTCGGCGCTACAACTCACCAAGCAGTTTCAACCCGGTATGTCGTCGAGCGAGCCCCACTGTCGGCTTGAAGCCGAATCGAAGCTCGTGTCGGCGTTGGTAGGCGCCTACCTGCGTGTTCCGTTTTTCTGTATGATAAACGGCCTGCGACAGCAGTCAGCACTTCCCGCCAATCGGTGCAAATGCTGTACGCGCCCGTACCAGCGCGTCGGGATGCAGCTTCACATCCCGATACCTGCAATAGAATCGAAGCAGCCACCGATCAGACCGCACGCGAGCAAGTACTCGAGTTGCACACCGGGGACTCAGAGGTTGTGGCTTTCGCTTGCGAGTCACTAGGGTATTGCGGCGCCACCGAACATACGGGGGTTCGCGAAACCAAAGGTAGCATTGCTCACCTAGCCTTTTTAACTCTGCGATAGGGGAAATAGAATGTCCGTCAAAATACTCATCAAACGACATGTCCCGGAAAGCGTTCATCACGACCTGACTAACCTGCTCCATCGACTCCGTAGCCTCACCTTGAAGCAGCCCGGCTACATATCCGGCCAAACACTTCAACGCATGGACGACCACACCGAAGTTATCGTAGACAGCAATTGGCGCTCTGCGGAAGACTGGAACAATTGGTTTCAGAATCCGGAGCGAATCGCCATCCAGGCCGAAATCGACGAGATACTCGGACAGGAAACCGCGTACACCATGTACGAGTATCTTTGACCTAATTTCTGTTTTTTTCCCGATCGAGCCGTTTTTTCAAGCGCTCTGAATGGGAACCTATGAGGCGATACAAGAGATGCCAACCGATAAACTCGAGCTCCTAAGAGCTAAAAAGGAAAAACTCTCTCTCGGGGGGGGCAAAAAAAGGATAGAAAAACAGCACGCATCAGGAAAGCTAACAGCCCGGGAGCGACTCCTGCTTCTCTTCGACGAGCAGACATTTGTCGAGCTGGATGCGTTCGTAAAATTGCGCAGCACCGCCTTCGGCCTCGACAAGCTCGACATCGAGGGAGAGTCCGTCGTCACCGGCTACGGCCGCGTCGATGGTCGACTCGTCTACGCCTTCTCGCAGGACTTCACCGTTACCGGCGGAGCCTTGGGGGAGATGCACGCGGCCAAGATCGTGAAAGCGATGGATGCGGCGGCCAAGGTCGGGGCTCCCCTGGTCGGGCTCAACGACTCCGGAGGGGCACGCATTCAAGAAGCGGTCGACGCCCTTTCGGGTTACGGCGACATCTTCTTCCGCAATTCCATTTTTTCGGGCGTCATTCCGCAAATCTCCGCGATCATGGGTCCCTGCGCCGGCGGCGCCGTGTACTCGCCCGCGCTAACCGACTTCATTATCATGGTCGATCAGCGCTCCCAAATGTTCATAACCGGCCCCCAGGTCATCAAGACAGTTACCGGAGAGCAGGTGTCCGCAGAGGACCTGGGCGGCGCCATGACCAACAACAGCGTCAGTGGCAATGTTCATTTCATCGCCGAATCCGATCAACATTGCATCGATGAGATCCGCCAACTGCTCAGCTTTCTCCCGTCGAACAATCTGGAAAAAGCGCCAGCTGTAGAGTGCGATGATGATGTCAACCGGCAGATCCCCGAGCTCGACACCCTGGTGCCGGACGATGCGAACAAGGCCTACGATATCCACAACGTGATTCTCCC
>JAJDOL010000053.1 GCA_022340195.1 Chromatiaceae bacterium | reverse complement strand
TGCCGGACTCGACGAATTCACGCGTGGCCTCGTTGAAATCGCGCGCGGCCTCTTTGTCGCCTTCGCCTTGGATCTCGGAAGCTTTCTCTTTCTCGTCGCTCACAAGCCCTCCAGGTTCACTTAATCTCATCGATAGGCGGTGCCGCTTGCGCCCGCCCGTTCACGTCCATGTGCTGCAGCGATTGTGCCACCTATACCTTCCCATTAAGTCGCTACCAGGCGTCGCCGAGGCATTGGCGCATATCCACCGCGGCAGGTGCATATCCACCGCAGAGGCCCGACGCTCCGGGATCCGCAGTAACCATGGGATCGTAACGGCAACGCATAGGTTCGACTTCAGGACCTGGCATTGCGTTTGCCTGGTAGGCACGAAAAGGCATGCGGAAGACCGCAACCACATTCCCGACACGCGAGATGTCCTCAATCTCAGGAGGTACCATGCAAACCGCAACGATCTCAGCAACCCAAGCCAAAGGTATCGAGGCGGCCCGCGACCAAGCCGTGGAGAAGGCCCGCGCGAGGCACTGCAGTTTGATATCAGCCAGGAGGGCAGGATAAGGGCTTCGCCAATCCTGGGATTGGCGGCGCATTTGCTGTTTTGATCAACGATCGGCAAGCGCTGTTGGTGAAGACAAAGAGGCGGCCCTCGTCCTGGCTGCCAGAGGGTCGCATCAGCATTACACTTTTGTTCTTCATCCCGAGCGGTTTACCTACAACTATGACCAAGCCAGATATCGCGCAACTGGCCGAAAGCGTCCTCGAAGGCAACCGTGGCGCGCTTGCTCGCGCTATTACGCTGGTCGAGTCCCGGAATCCCGAGCACCGTAGGGATGCTGAACAACTGCTTGAAGCATTGCTGCCGTCTACCGGTGATGGAATACGGATCGGGGTTTCCGGTGTGCCCGGGGTGGGCAAGTCGAGCTTCATCGAGCGTTTCGGCGTTCAGCTCATAGAAGAAGACCACAGTGTCGCCGTGCTGGCGGTCGATCCGACTTCTCAGCGGACCGGCGGTTCAATACTCGGGGACAAGACGCGGATGGAAAGGCTCTCGCGCATGGAAAAGGCGTTCATCCGGCCGTCGCCCGCTGGCGAGACGCTGGGCGGTGTGGCTCGCCGCACCCGAGAGGCGATGCTGGTGTGCGAGGCCGCGGGATTCGACGTTACCCTGATCGAGACAGTCGGCATCGGCCAGTCCGAGACGACAGTATCGGAGATGACGGACGTGTTTCTGCTGCTGTTGTCACCCGCCGGTGGTGACGAGCTTCAGGGCATCAAGAAGGGCGTCGTGGAGCTTGCGGATATCATTCTGGTCAACAAGGCAGACGGTGATCTGGTGGCTTCGGCGAACCAGGCGGCTGCGAGCTATCGCAATGCCCTGCGTATGCTAAAGCCGCGCGATCCGGACTGGCAAACGAAGGTGGGCACATGCTCGGCCCACACGGGGGAGGGGATTGATGAGGCTTGGCGCCTGATCCTCGAGCTCAAACGGGTGATGACGGACAACGGCACCATCGCCGCGCGCAGAGACGATCAGGTCTTGGCATGGATGTGGAGGGAAGTCAAAGAATCCGTGGTGGAGGCCTTGCGCCGCGATCCGCAATTGGCCGAACGAATTCCCGGCCTGGAAGCCGCCGTGCGCCAAGGAGAAATCACTCCGACTGCCGCCGCGAGGCAATTGATCGAGGCGTTGCTCGGCGAGCGATTTGGCAAAGCTGATTGACGCGTCGGCATGAGCTACCGCGAACGGCGCAAGGACTTCGCGCAGTGGCTTTGCCTGCGCAACCGCAACAGCGGGAGAGCTGCATGAAGACCCCTCTACCCCCGCTACGGACCGGGCAGCGGACTTGTCATGACGCGAGCGGCAATGCGATCGCGTGCGTTGGCAGCGGTCAGGACGCGGAGCTCAAAAAGGGCCTGCTCTGGCCCGAATCCCGTTTTGTATCCTCAGGGGAGACCGTCAACGACGCGCTGACCGGACTCGTCTGGAGTCGTGACGCCAATCTTGCCGAATACCCCATGAGTTGGCAGGATGCGCTGGATTGGGTAGTGGTGCAGAACGAGCAGGGCGCGCTTGGCTTCCAGGACTGGCGTTTGCCGAATCGACGCGAGCTTCGCAGCCTGATCAGCCATCAAACGAAACGGCCCGCGCTTCCGGAAGACCATCCGTTTGTCAACGTCTTCGCGGGTTGGTATTGGACCTCGACCAGTGCGGCAACCAGTCCGGCCCACGCCTGGTATGTGAACATGGACGGAGGGCGCATGTTCTATGGCGGTAAGGACCAGTCGTTTCTGGTCTGGCCGGTACGGGGACCGGGCAGCGGCGTCTTACCAAAGACAGGCCAGGCTCGCTGCTACGACAGCTCGGGGCTGGTGGTAACCTGTCGGGACAGCGGCCAAGACGGCGATTTTCACCGAGGTGCGATTTGGCCCAAGCCGCGCTTCGGCATCGACAGCGACACCGTGGTCGATCGCCTCACCGGACTGCGCTGGACCCGGATAGCGGCTATCGGTTCCGGACCCGTGAGTTGGGAAGAGGCATTTACCGGCGTGCAACGGCTCAATGCAGGCCGCGTCTGCGGCGGCTGGCGCCTTCCCAACATCAACGAGCTGGAGTCCTTGGTGGACTGTAGCTGCCATGATGCGGCTCTTCCGCAACGGCACCCGTTTGGTAGCGTGCAGGACGTCTATTGGTCTTCGACGACCAGCCTGTTCGAGCCGGACTGGGCTTGGGCTCTGTATCTGGACAAAGGCGCGGTTGGTGTCGGACAGAAGACTCAGGCTCGCTTTCACGGTTGGGCCGTGCAAGATTGCACTGATCTGGATTAAACGACGAAAAAATGAGCCCGGTACTCCTCAAATCAACCGAAGCGACACGGCGGATGTAGATCGCCGCCGACCTAATGACAGCCGATTCCGGAAAAGACCATAGGCCCTACGCGAAATCCCTCGAGGAGGGATTCGAGCGCGCACTTACCCCGTTTCAGGAATTTATCAGCGATCAGAGGAGCGGCAGCGTCCTGCTCCTCGTGTGTACCCTCAGTGCGCTCTTGATCGCAAATTCCCCCCTTGCACACATTTACGAAGCGCTTGTCGAAACCCCCGCCGGTTTCGTGCTGGGCGAGTGGTCTTTCACGATGAGTGTGCGCCACTGGATCAACGATGGCTTGTTGTCCCTGTTCTTTTTTCTGTTGGGTCTGGAGATCAAACGCGAGGTTCTCGTTGGGGAGTTGAAAGACCCGCAGCAGTCTCTTCCGATCATCGCGGGGTCGCTGGGCGGCATGCTGATTCCCACCGCGATTTTTCTCGCGTTCAACTCCGATTCGGAGACTATCCATGGCTGGGGTATCCCGATGGCAACGGACACCGCCTTCGCCGTAGGTGTCCTCGCTCTGTTGGGCCGTCGGATTCCGGTGGGTTTGTTCACCTTCTTGACTGCGCTGGCCATCGTCGATGACCTGGGCGCAATTCTTGTGCTCGCAATCTTCTATACGCAGTCGCTAAACCTGTCCCTTTTGGGTATCGCGGGCTTCTTTCTCCTGGTCCTGGTCGGTTGTAACGCTCTCGGGATTCGCCGGCCTTTTGTATATTTCATCGTCGGTGCGCTGGTTTGGCTGGCCACGCTGGGCTCCGGAGTCCACGCCACCATAGCCGGCGTCTTTGTAGCCTTGACCGTCCCTGCGCGTCCCAAGCGCGAGCCCCGCTGGTTTGTACACGAGGCTCGCGCCTTGATCGACGAGTTCGAGAAAGTCGAGACGCAATCCGAACAACCGGTCCTGGGCAACAATGACCAGCACATGGTCGTTGAGCGCGTTCAGGACACCGCCGAGAAGGCCACGACGCCTCTGCGCCGGTGGGAGCATTTCCTCGAGCGCCCCATTGCCCTTTTCGTGTTGCCTGTATTCGCCCTGGCCAATGCGGGTGTTCCCGTCGATGTTCAAACGCTAGCGGCCTTAGCAACCGATCGGTTGGCGCTGGGTATCGGGCTGGGGCTTGTCGTTGGCAAGAGCGTCGGCATCACGTTGTTGACCTGGCTTGCGCTACGACTAAACCTTGGCCGTCTTTCCCGGAATGTGACGATGCGCCACATCGCCGGTATCGGGCTGCTCGGTGGCATGGGGTTTACCATGTCGATCTTCATAGCCGGACTCGGTTTCGCGAACAATCCCGATGCTCTGCTAACCGCCAAGACCGCAATACTGCTTGCTTCCCTGGCCGCTGGTGTCTCCGGCTATCTATGGCTGCGGCTGCGCGAGTGATCCCCAAGCGGAAGCGTGTTTCGGTAGCGCATTTCTCACTGACTCCGGCAGCTCTTCCAGCTTTTTGTGAGGCATAGCTCCTCGAATTTTTGCGTAGAGTGAGACTGCAATGTTAGCCCAAGAACCTTGGCCGCTAACCCTGAGTATCGGCGTATTCGTTGCTGCAGCGCTGGTCATCGGCGCGGGTGGCGTCCTGCTGACGGCCAGGGCGGAACGCATAGCGCAGATCACGGGCCTTGGCCAACTGCTGACCGGAGCCGTGCTTATCGGCTCGGTAACGTCTCTTTCCGGGCTTGTCACCTCCGTTACTGCCGCCTACGCTGGACACGCCTCGCTTGCGGTGAGCAACTCCCTAGGCGGCATCGCAGCCCAGACTGTTTTCCTGGCGGTCGCGGACATGGTCTACCGCGAAGCGAACCTGGAGCATGCGGCGGCGTCCGAAGCCAATCTGCTGCAAGGAGCCCTGCTGATCGTGTTGCTGGCGCTACCGATGCTGGCGATGGCGCAACCCGACCTTGCCGTGCTCGGCGTACATCCCGTCTCGGCGCTCTTGGTAGGCGGATACCTGTTTGGAGTGCGCCTGATCGGCATGGCGCGGAAGCAGCCCATGTGGCGTCCGCGCATCACACCCCAAACCAAGAAAGAAGATAGTGGTAAAGCCAAGGTTTCACGCCGAGGACTCACCGCGTTGTGGCTCACCTTCGGGGCTCTGGCCGTGTTGGTGGCCAGTTCAGGCTGGCTGCTCGCCCGGTCCGCGATCTCGATATCCGTCCACGCCGAGCTCGGCGAGACAGTGGTCGGCGGCGTTTTGACCGCAGTTGCGACCTCGCTGCCTGAGCTCGTGGTTGCGGTTGCTGCGGTGCGGCGCGGTGCGCTGGCCCTCGCGGTGGGAGACATCCTCGGCGGCAACGCTTTCGACGTGCTGTTCCTGTCCGCATCGGACATCGCCTATCGCGGCGGCACCATCTATGCCGCTATTTCGGAAACCGAGGTCTTCTGGGTCGCCTTGGCCATTCTCCTCGCGGGCGTGCTCCTCCTTGGCTTGCTGCGCCGGGAGGAGCACGGCCTGGGCAACATCGGATTCGAGAGCTTTCTGGTGTTGGTGCTTTACTTCCTCGGTGTGCTGACATTGGCAATGACCTGATCTGTTTGAATTGCGCGATCTCCGGACCTTGCGCTCGAGGTAGGCCCAGTCAGGCTCGACATTGAGTTTTCCGAGACAGCGGACGTGTATGACTCGCTCGGCGGCGGATTCCGACCTGAGATCCCCACCCAGCGCCGAGCGAAGGGCTGCGACTGTCTGGTCCAGGGTGATGCCGGAGAGCTCCAGCTCGAATCCTACCCTCCGGGGAGTGCCATCATCCTTGGTCATCTGGGGCGGCAATGCGAAGCGACTGTTTTTCTCGTTCATAAGATCTCCTCTATTCCTTATCGAAACCATCGACGATGATGGCGCCCATGGAAGCCGGCATAGTGATAACAATCAAACGCTTAATCGCAACAATGGGCTCGAAAATCAACGGAAACTTGTCCATGGCCACGAGCAGGAGCACGGCTACGAAGCCCGCGATGAAGTACGCCAGGAACAATCGGGAAACGAACGCGGCAATTCGGCGCTTGATATCGCCCCGAAACACACTCTCGTAAGCAAAAAACCCCAAAAACAGAATAGACAAAGCAAATATCAGAAGCAAATTCAACAGGGGGAGCGATGGGCCCAGGTTCCAGGCCTCCTCAGAAAAGGAAACGGGCACTGCCAGGGCGAAGGCGCCGATCATGATCTGGCTCATGTCTTCCAGGTTGAAATAGGGCTTCATACTCGCGCACCTGTTTGTATTGTTTGCACTATCGCGGCTTTTAGCCAAGAACCTATTTTGGAAGACCCCGCATGCAGACTTTGCAGTACACCGTCAGACGCCCTATGAAATCACTCAGCTCTTTCAAACATCATGGCAGTAGTACGGAGTCTGCGAGGACAGCACCATGAAGCTATTTTCTTGCAATGCCTGCGGAAACACCCTCTACTTTCACAATGTGGAGTGCACCAACTGCGGTCATCGGCTCGGATTCGTGCCGGCCAGACTGGATCTGGTGGCTTTCGACACGGCCGAGAACGGGGACTGGCGACCGGTAGATCCCGCCGGTGAAAACGGAAATTTACGACCCTGCGCCAATTATACTGACCACAATGCCTGCAACTGGATGGTGCATGCATCGGATGCGAATTCTCTGTGCCCGGCCTGTCGCCTCAACCGAACCATTCCCGACCTTTGCGTGCCGGGAAACACGTTGCTCTGGCAGCGGCTTCAGGCGCAAAAGAACTGGCTGATCTGCAGTCTGTTGCGTCTGCGCCTGCCGGTGTTAAGCAAACAGGAATCGCCAGAACTAGGCCTTGCGTTCGATTTTCTCGGCGACCCGAATCCGCGGTTTCGCGAGGACAGCGGCGTAATCACCGGTCACGCGCAAGGCGTGATCACCCTCGATATCGCCGAGGCTGACGATGCGGTACGCGAGCGTGTTCGGCAGGAAATGGCCGAACCCTACCGGACGATACTGGGACACTTCCGTCATGAGTCCGGCCACTACTTCTGGGATCGGCTCGTGCGTGACTCGCGCTGGCTCGAGGCCTTCCGTAGGCAATTCGGCGATGAGCGTGCCGACTACGATGAGGCGCTCCAGCGGCACTATGCCGACGGCCCACCGGCCGACTGGCCGCAGAGCTTCGTGAGCACCTATGCCAGCGGTCACCCCTGGGAGGACTGGGCGGAGACCTGGGCCCACTACCTGCACATGGTCGATACGCTCGAGACGGCATGGCAGTTTGGCCTTAAGCTGGAGCCCCGGGTGGATCAAAGCGATGAGCTTGCAGTAGAGGCCACCCTGGACCCCTATGAAGCCAAGGACTTCCAGACGCTGGCCGCTCGCTGGTTGCCGCTGACAGTCGCGCTAAACAGTCTCAACCAGAGCATGGGACAGCCAGACGCCTACCCATTCGTCCTCGCACCGGTGGTGATCGACAAGCTTGAACTGGTCCATGAGATCATCCATGACCAACCCGCTTCCGCTCCGGCTTCGGATCATCTATCGGCCTTGGTCTACCCGGTCGAGGGGGCGGCTCGATAGGAGGCTCTTCCGGCTTTGGGTCGTCGATCGGCTGCGGCGACTCACCCGGCCGCGGCGGTGGCTCAACAGGCGGTTCATCGGGTTCCGGAGTCATCAACTACTCCCGGATTCATCGCACGCCACGACGGCCGCGCCGCCGGACATCGGCTTACTTGACCTCGAGCCGATTGCTCACGATCAGCGCCCCACCCTCGTAGGCGTTCTCTTCGGCGGCATAGTATTCGCGCCAGGTCTCCACTGTACCTGTGAGCGTAACCCGCCCATCCGCGACATCGATATTGACTTGCTCGACGTCGACGAACGGGCTCCACACCAGCTCCTCGTGAATCTCGTCATGGATTTCCCGATCGGTGCGCCCCGGAGGCATGCGGTCGATGATCGCCGACCTCATGGGGAAGTCGGATCCGTGGTATGGCTCCCGCGAGGCCGGTTCGTAGTCCACCCGCAACCGGTTGCTCACCCGCGTCACGCCCGCCGCCTTGCTGGCCAGACGCTCCGCTTCCATGCGCTCCAGGTAGCTCGCCACTGTGCCCTCGAGGATGGCCTTGCCGCCGTGGACCATCACCGTAATGCCGTTGGACTCGGTGATTGGGCTTACGAGGAGACGGCCACGGATGTCGGCGGCGATCACCTCATCGGACAAGTCACTCGGCGGACGCACCTTGAGCCGGTTGGTGACACCGAAAACGCCGACGGTGTTGCGGGCTACCCGCGCGGCGGCGCGCTTGGCCTCTAGGTTGTCCACCGTGCCCCGCAGGGTGACCCATCCCTCGGAGACATCGGGCTCGATCGGGAAGGAGAGCAGCCGCGGGTCGTACAGCACCGCATCCTTGATCGCCGTCCGAATGTCTGCATCCGATTTCCATACGTATTTGCTATCCCGCAACGCGGCTTCGTCGGCCCACCACTGGACATCCAGGCCTGAGGTATCAACGGATCTCACGCCCAACACCCGTGCCAGCGACTCGGCCAGGCGCTTCTCTTCCAGGCTGCTAACCGTGCCCATGAGGGTTACCGCGCCATCCTGTAGCGATACGTCGATCAGCCCGTCGTCGATCAAGACGTTCCAACGAAAGCGTTGCTCTGGCGGTAGCCAGGCGCGAAGACGAGATCGTCTACTACGGCATCGAGGAACTGGGAGTCTCCGGACTGCTGACCGCCAAGAACCGCCATCGCACTGAGATCGGCGACTGGAATCAGGTGGAGCAGGCCCTGAACGAGGTCCTGACCGCCGTCGGGTAGCTCGATGACGCCGGCTTTCGCGGTCCCTATGTCCTAGCCCTTTCACCGGCTCGGTACAATGCCTTGTTTCGCCGCTACGAAGGCTCCGATATGCTGCAGCTCGACCACCTGCGCCGACTGTGCCAAGGTGGCGTCTACAAGGCGCCCGTGGAGGGCGGATTGGTCATCGACCCGCGGGTTGGTACCCTGCGTGTGGCCCAGGATCTCGAGGTGGGCTACTCTGCCAACGACGGCATTCACCACAAGCTATTTGCGAGCGAGAGCCTGGTGCTGGTTCTGAGCGACCCGGGAGCCGTCTGCACCCTGGAGGAGGCCTGAGCCGAAAGCCTTCTTTCGAGCTCTTTCGAGCCGACGATATTATTCGGCACGGACGCCCTCGCAGCCTAAGCCGCTGTGGTCCTTCGCCATGGGTGGGCAGAAATACCTGCCCGCGGCGAGGCCCTCTGCGACAGCTCGCCGTCACGAAAAGGGGGGCTGCCGGCGGGGTCGGTGCCCTTGACCCGAATCTCCGTATCGGGAACGCATAGCACCATTGGGCGAGTGGGTCGCCAGCGACTGGATGATGGCGGGCCTGAGGCACCCCAACATCCTATGTCAACCGGCGTGAAACGGGCGGGACTGTAAATTGCACGTGACATCACTGCCGAATTGTGAAATGCATCACCGCAAGCACTGGGAGATCGCCGAACATGCGAAAGAATATGGGAACCGCCGACCGTATCGTCCGCACAGTTATCGCCGTCGCTCTCGTAGCCGTCGTCATCGACACGGGCAGCATCGCCGAGACCTGGGCCGGCGTGGCCGCCGTTGTGGCGGCCGCCTTTCTGCTGACCAGCGCAGTGGGGTTCTGCCCAGCATACTGGCCCTTCAAGATCTCCAGCCGTCGGGAGTCGAAACAGAAGGCGGGATGAGGAGCGGCCCGGGGAGACCGCGATTGATCGCCGCCGACGCGAGCACCACCCATACCGACGACTGCGAACGAGCCGGAGAATTCTCTTGGGTCATGACATGCTCCTTCCGATCCGGCGGCTGACAGCATCCGAGCGAAACGCGTGCCACCTGCCGGGCACTCGAATCCGGGCCGGGCCGACCGGCCTGGGGATCTCTCCGACCCGCCGGGTGCAGACGGATCCGGCCAGTCGCCCGTGCCGATCGAACGACCAATCGCTTCTCCGAATTCATCGAACAGGGTTTCCGTCATGGCCACATCCACCGCCCAGCTGTCTTCCGCCAGAGGTCCTCTGACACAGAAAGCACTCGCCAAGCTCGACGCCTACTGGCGCGCCTGCAGCTTTCTTCGGAGCCGACGAAGTAGGAGGCGTGCCCGAGGCTTTCAAAATAGAACTGCTTGAAGAACACAAAGCTGTCTCCTCTTGAGCTGTCTTCGAGCCCAACCGATGCGGACAGGTACCGTAGCGGGCGAAATCCACCGGTGACGGGGGATATCACCCAAGCAACTTTCTGCGCCTTCCGCGGATAGCATGCTCCGCGCGGTCGGCTACCTGCCTCCGCTAACCGCGCAAGACCTGTTCCCGAAACGGATGCGCACTTGCCCGCCATTCCGTTCCAGGATCGCCGTTCCGGTGAACAACTACCTTGGCAGCGGCCTGAAGATGGCTATCAGAAGGAAACCGGTTGATCCGCCCGAAGGCCGATGGACTGACCAACCCCCGTATCTGAGTCCGAACCTCCTCGACTTGCACGCCTCTCGGCAGATCAATGGATGCACGTACTGATTCATTTTCTCCATTTGGTGATACCAACCGCTTCTTTACCCGTTTGCGGCCGACAAAACGGACCCCGTCCTATTCGAAAGCAAATTGGCACCAAGCTTGCGGAAGGAACGGGGTGTCGTCCATTTTGACGTACGAGATACGGTTCAGTACCTTTCGAGGGGTGCCATCATGTTTCATCCTATGATTCAGCCAATCATCGCCTTGGTGGCGGGAATCCTGATTCTTGTCCGTCCGGCTCTGCTCAATTACGTCGTTGCCATTTACCTGATCGTCATCGGTGTCCTCGGGTTGGTCGCCGCCGCATGAGCGACGTTGTCTGCCGATTGACCGAGTGATGTCAGGAGCTTCCTTAGGTTATATGAATCTGGGCTTTCACTCTTGCGATCGATGCTTCCCCCTAGAGGGCTGGCATGAGCAACGGGCATCGAAGGAGCCGAAATTGATGGCGCGAGTAACCAGTATCCGGAAGCTGGCACGAGAAATCGATCGCCACTACTCATTACAGTGAATTTGGGCATCATCGCGCGGATGCCGCCACTCATCACTTTGTCGACGCCGGATCCGGCACGGGATGTGGCGACAGGACCCATCGCGGCCTGTTGCCCCTCATTGATCAACCCGCGGTATAGCTACGAAGCGGTTATACG
>JAJDOL010000002.1 GCA_022340195.1 Chromatiaceae bacterium | reverse complement strand
CCAAGATAATGAAAAACCCGAAAACGCCCCATTCTAGATTCATTCGTATGAGCTCTATGTCAAGCGCCTGATTGCGTTCAAGCGCTACTCTGGCCTCGCGAACCGAAAACTTTGGCGTATGTATGCCTGACCCCTAGTCGGTTGTATAGTCGGCGACATCGATGGATTCAACCGCCTTGAGTTTCATCCGTCCGGGCGAGCTCGAAGAAATGACCGTGCGAGAGCCACCGAGTCTTTAATCAAGCCCCTGCATTTCGCGTGTTATTTCTTGCAATCTCCAATTTCAAAGCCCCATCTAACGAATCAGCCCGCAGAAACCCTCTCTGTTTTGTGGCGGCTTCGGATTGCGGCTATCACGACGGAGATGCGCACTGTCGCAACCGGAAATACCGGGTACGAATTAGGGGAGCTTTTTTACCCACAGCCGACAAACCGGCGTGGTATCGTCTATGTTTTATGTTCCGGAGCACGAGAAATATCGTAAACCGGCAAGATGACCTGCAATTTGGAGTGAAGCCGATGGCAGAAAAGAACCAGTCGATCGAAAAATCACCGGCGTCGAATGACACATTGACGGTCACCGACAACCGCACAGGGCGATCCTACGAGGTCCCGATCGAGCGCGACACGATTCGCGCGTTGGACTTGCGGAAAATAAAGGTTCAGCCGGACGATTTCGGGATGATGACTTACGATCCGGCCTACGCGAACACCGCCTCCTGCCGCAGCGCCATTACCTACATCGACGGCGACAAGGGGATCTTGCGCCACCGCGGCTATCCGATTGAGCAGTTGGCTGAGCGCAGCTCTTTTCTCGAAGTCGCCTTCTTGCTGATTCATGGACATCTGCCGCGAAAGGACGAGTTGGAATTCTGGACGAACCGGATCATGCGGCACACTTATATCCACGAGAATCTTGCCCAGATGATCGCGACCTTTCGTTACGATGCCCACCCTATGGGCACGCTGGTCAGCTCCATCGCGGCGATGTCGACCCTCCACTCGGAATCGCGGTATATCGAGGACCCCGCAGTCCGCCAAAAGCAGATTTGGCGAATACTCGGAAAGCTGCCCACTCTGGCTGCCTTTGCCTACCGCCTGCGCATCGGGCGTCCCCACAACTACCCGGACAGCAGTCGGGGGTACACGGATAACTTCCTGTATATGCTCGACTACATGAACCAGCGCGACTACGAGGTGAGCCCGGTGGCCGCCCGTGCGCTCGACGTCTTGTTTCTTCTGCATGCGGACCATGAGCAGAACTGCTCGACCACGACCATGCGGGTGGTGGGGTCCAGCCGGGGCGATCCCTATGTTGCCTTGGCCGCGGCCGCGGCGGCCCTCTATGGCCCGTTGCACGGCGGCGCCAACGAGGCCGTCCTACGGATGCTGAACAAAATCGGCTCGGAGTCCGAAATCCCGGGTTACATCGAGCGCGTGAAAAGAGGCGAAATGCGCTTGATGGGCTTCGGACACCGGATCTATCGGAGCTACGATCCGCGCGCCGCCATCATCAAGCAAGCGGCCTACGACCTGTTCGAGGTCACCGGATCCAATCCTCTGATCGACATTGCCTTGGAGCTCGAGCGCATCGCCCTCGAGGATGATTTCTTTGTTAGCCGTCAGCTCTATCCGAACGTGGATTTCTACAGCGGCCTCATCATGCAGGCGTTACGTTTCCCCACGGATATGTTTCCGGTTCTCTTCGCCATTCCGCGCTCGGCGGGTTGGCTGGCCCATTGGCTGGAGATGATCGAGGATCCGGAGCAGAAGATTGCGAGGCCCCGCCAGGTATATATCGGGGCGGACAAACGGGACTATGTGCCGGTCGAGGCGCGCTCGCAGATGCCGCGGTAGGAAGATCCGAAAAATAGAGCAGCTGAACCGCAGAAACGCTGCGAATGTCAAGAAGAATCAGTAAGTCGAGCAGCGCAGACTGCAACCTCTTCGGTGAGTGGGCGCTACAAGGCAGCGCAGTGCCTGAGTAGGGTTCATTCGCGGTTAACTGCCGAATTCAGGAAAATCGGTTCGCGCGATGGCTCGCCGATATCAAGTTGAGAACACCGTCATGAATATGCGTCTCTCCCCGGGCCTCGGCAACGCGGACTACGAGGAACAGGTCTACGCGTCCTACACGGAAGATCCAACCAGCGTAAGCGAGGGATGGAAGAGCTACTTCCAGCAGCTGAACGCAGTTGCGCCGGCAGCGCCTCGTTTGGGCCAGTCCGGACCCGAGGGACGTCTGGCCTCCCAACTGGCGAGCAAACAGGCCGCAGTTCTCAAGCTCATCCACGCCTATCGGTTTCGGGGTCACCGGCGCGCCAACCTCGACCCCCTGCAGCTCTATCAAGCACCCGAGGCACCGGACCTGGATTTCGAATTCCATGGCCTTTCGGAAAGCGATCTGGAGCAGACCTTCAACACCGGCACCCTGTACGGACCCGCAGAGGCCAAGCTGACCGAGATTCTAGACCTGTGCAAACGAACCTATTGCGGCAGCATCGGCGCGGAGTTCATGTACCTGACCTCTACCGAGCAGAAGCGTTGGATCAAGAAACGCATGGAGAGTGTCGCCGGCGATTTCGGATTCTCCTGGGCCAAGCGGCGGAACATCCTCGAGCGCCTGACCGCCGGGCGCATGCTGGAGGAGTACCTGGGAAAGAAGTACGTGGGCCAAAAGCGCTTCTCCCTGGAAGGGGCCGAGTGCCTCATCCCGCTGTTGGACGAGCTGACGCTGCGCGCCGGTGCGGCGTCAGTCGAAGAGATCGTCATTGCCATGGCACATCGGGGGCGCCTCAACGTGCTGGTGAACATCCTCGGCAAACATCCCAAAGAGCTTTTTGGGGAGTTCGAGGGCAATATCGATGTCGGTAAGGGATCCGGCGACGTGAAGTACCACAAGGGGTTCTCCTGCGATATGAAGGCCCCCGGTGGCCCGATTCACATGGTGCTGGCCTTCAACCCGTCGCATCTGGAAATCATCGGGCCGGTCGTCGAGGGATCCGTTCGGGCGCGTCAGGAGCGCCGACGGGACCTGGAGCGCAACCAGGTGCTTCCGGTGCAGATCCACGGCGATGCCGCCTTTGCTGGCCAGGGTGTGGTCGCCGAGACCATCAATCTCTCGGAGACCCGCGGCTACACCACCGGCGGCAGCGTACACATCGTGGTGAATAATCAGATCGGGTTTACCACCAGCCACCCGCTGGACTCGCGTTCGACGCTCTATTGCACCGACGTGGCGAAGATGGTCCAGGCTCCCATTTTCCACGTCAACGGCAAGGATCCCGAGGCCGTCCTGTTCGTCACGCGCCTCGCCCTGGACTATCGGATGCGCTTCAACAAGGACGTGGTCGTCGACATGATCTGTTATCGCCGCCACGGACACAATGAAGCGGACGAGCCCCTGGTCACCCAGCCCATGATGTACAAGAAGATCCGCGCCCAGGAGAGTCTGCGCTCCCTGTACGCGCAGCAACTGGTGAGCGAGGGTGTGCTCAAGGAGGGCGAGCCGGAGCAGATGATGGAGACCTACCGTATGGCTCTGGAGGCCAACGAGGTGGTCTCGCGGCCGATGCTCGAGGGCCGAAAGACCAAATTTCATGTGGACTGGACGCCCTATCTCGGCGGCCACTGGCGGGATCCCGTCACCACCGCCATCCCGGAGGAGAGCATCGAGCGCCTGGGCCTGAAGATGTCGGAGATACCCGAAGACTTCGAGGTGCACCGCAGCATCGGGAGGACATACGCGGCGCGCAGGGAAATGGCCCGCGGCCTACGACCCATCGACTGGGGCTTCGCCGAAACCCTGGCGTACGCCTCACTGCTGGAGGCGGGCTATTCAGTTCGCATGTCGGGCCAGGACAGCCAACGCGGGACCTTCTTTCATCGGCACGCGGTATTGCACCATCAGAGCCTGCCGGGGGACTGGATACCGCTGGAAAACCTTTTTGAAGGTCAGCCTGCGTTTCACATATACAACTCCCTGCTCTCCGAAGAGGCGGTCCTGGGCTTCGAATTCGGCTACAGCTCTTCCTATCCCGAGTGCCTCACGATCTGGGAGGCCCAGTTCGGCGACTTCGCCAATGGCGCCCAGGTCGTCATAGACCAGTTCATCACCTCCTCCGAAGCGAAATGGAATCGGTTCAGCGGACTGGTGATGATGCTGCCTCACGGCTTCGACGGTCAGGGCCCGGAGCATTCCTCGGCCCGCCTGGAGCGTTACCTGCAGTTATGCGCCGATGACAATATCCAGGTCTGCGTGCCCACCACCCCGGCGCAGATGTTCCACATGCTGCGCCGGCAGATGCTGCGGCCCATGCGCCGGCCCCTCATCATCATGAGTCCCAAGAGCCTGCTCCGGCACCGGCTTTCGACCTCCTCCCGAGAGGATCTCGCCCAGGGCAAGTTCCATAACGTCATCGACGAGGTGGACGGCTTGGATCCGAAGGCAGTGACGCGATTGGTGCTGTGCAGTGGCAAGGTCTACTACGACATCTTGGAGAAGCGTCGGGAGCAGGGGCTCAAGAATGTTGCCATTGCCCGCGTCGAGCAGCTCTACCCCTATCCCGGGGAAGAGATCGAGGCACTCCTGGGGCGTTATCCCGACGTCGCCGAAGTTGTGTGGACGCAGGAAGAGCCGAAAAACCAGGGTGCTTGGTTCCACATGCAGTCCCCGGACTGTTTGGCAGGCAGCATATCGGCAACGCACAAGCTGTCTTATGCGGGCCGGGGTCCGTCCGCGTCGCCGGCGGTGGGCTACTTGAATGTCCACGCGGCCCAGCAGCGGGCGCTGGTGAGCACCGCACTGGGTCTGGATCCCTCGGCCAAGTCATAAGAAAGCTTCAATTTCGAGGATTCAGAAACGTGATTATCGACATCAAGGTTCCAGCTCTCGCCGAATCCATCGCCGAAGCGGTCCTCCTCGACTGGAAATGCCAGCCGGGAGACGCGGTGGCTACCGATGAGATTCTCATCGAGATCGAGACCGACAAGGTCGTGCTCGAGGTTCCGGCACCCGAGGCGGGCGTCCTCAAGGAGATCGTTCGGAAAACCGGGGCCTCGGTGGCGAGCGAGGAAGTCATCGCCCGCATCGATACAGAAGGGGTCGCTGCCGCCCCGGCCGCGACCGAGTCCGAGAATGCAACGGAGTCCCCGCCCTCGGAAGGCGAGCCGGGGGATCTCAGCCCGGCGGTGCGCAAGCTGGTTGCGGAGCATGACTTGGATCCTGAGGTCATCGCCGGTACCGGCAGGGGAGGGCGCCTCACCAAGGGTGACGTGCTGGCCTATCTGGAGGAAAGCGACAGGGAGCCCGCGGCGCCGCTGGCACCACCACCGCCGCCGGAGGAACCGCCGGTCGCACCCGAGCCGGCGCCCCGCACCGAGGAGCGTGGAGTACGCCTCGTTCCCATGACCAGAATCCGCGCCCGCATCGCGGAGCGGCTCCTCGAAGCCCAGCAAAACGCCGCCATCCTCACCACCTTCAACGAGGTCGACATGCAGCCCGTGATGGCGCTGCGCGCCCGGCACAAGGAGGAGTTCGAAAAGGTACATGGGGCGCGGCTCGGATTCATGTCCTTCTTCGCCAAGGCGGCCGTGCAGGCTCTGAAACGCTTTCCGGTGGTCAACGCCTCCATCGAGGGTCCCAATATCGCCTATCACGACTACTACGACATCGGTATCGCCGTGGGCTCGCCCAGGGGCCTGGTGGTACCCGTTCTGCGAGATGTGGACCGGCTCTCCTTCGCGGCGATCGAGGCGAAGATCGCAGAGTTCGGCGAGAAGGCGAAAAAGGCTCAGTTGACCGTCGACGAGCTCAGCGGAGGCACCTTCAGCATCTCAAACGGTGGGATATTCGGCTCCTTGCTCTCCACACCCATTCTCAATCCGCCTCAGAGCGCGATCCTGGGCATGCACAAAACCCAGAAACGCCCGATGGTGGAAGACGACGAAATTGTAATCCGGCCCATGATGAACCTGGCGCTGTCCTACGACCACCGCATCATCGACGGCCGCGAAGCGGTTCAGTTCCTGGTGACCATCAAGGCAGCGCTGGAGGATCCGGGGCGAATGTTGCTGGAGCTTTGAAATCCATGCGCCCGAGCAGCCCCCACACCCGCGTTCTTGAAACAGAGGAATGCGCATGAAGACTTATGACGTCCTTGTCATCGGCGCCGGACCGGGCGGCTACGTGGCGGCCATCCGCTGCGCCCAGCTCGGACTCAGGACCGGTTGCGTGGACCAGTGGCTGGACCCGGCGGGTAAACCATCCCTCGGGGGTACCTGCCTGAACGTGGGCTGCATCCCCTCCAAGGCGCTGCTGGACAGCTCCCACCACTTTCACAATCTGGCTCACCTGCTGCCGGCCCACGGCATCTCCGTCAAGGACCCGAAGATCGATATCGGCGCCATGCTGGCGCGCAAGGACCGCGTAGTGAAAACCCTCACCGGAGGTATTGCCGGTCTGTTCAAGAAGAACAAGGTCGAGTGGATTCAGGGCAGCGGCTCGCTGCAATCGCATGGGAAGGTTGCGGTTTCCGGGCACGACGGGAAGACCGAAACCCTGGGCGCTGGGCACCTGATTATCGCCACTGGGTCTGTTCCCATCGAGATTCCGGCGGCCCCCCTGGACCGGGATGCCATTGTCGATTCCGAGGGGGCGCTGGCTTTTCGCGAAGTCCCGAAGCGATTGGGGGTTATCGGCGCCGGTGTCATCGGCTTGGAACTGGGCAGCGTGTGGGGCCGGCTGGGCTCGGAGGTGGTGTTGCTGGAGGCGCTGCCGGAATTCCTCGCTCCCGTCGACCGCCAGATCGCCAAGGAAGCGCTCGAGATTCTGCAGAAGCAAGGGCTCGATATCCGCCTCGGCGCGCTGGTCACGAACGCCAGAAAGTCCGGAAACGCGGTGCAGGTGCACTACATGGATACGGCGGCCGACGAGAAACATGAGCTGGAGGTGGACAAGCTCATTGTGTGTGTCGGCCGGCGTGCCTACACCGACGGCTTGAACCTGGCGGCGGCGGGTGTCAAAACCGACGAACGCGGGCGCATCGAGGTGGATGACCGGTGCCGCACCAGCGCCGAGGGAATCTTTGCGATCGGCGATGTGGTGAAGGGGCCGATGCTTGCCCATAAGGCCTCGGAGGAGGGCATAGCCGTGGCCGAGCTCATCGCCGGCCAGAGCGCCCATATCGATCACGGGAACGTGCCCTGGGTCATCTATACGCATCCGGAAATTGCCTGGGTCGGTAAAACCGAGGCCGAGCTGACCGCGGATGGTATTCCCCATTGCGTCGGCAGCTTCCCGTACCGCGCATTGGGACGGGCCCACGGGGCAGGTGAGACCACCGGCCTGGTCAAGATCATCGGTGACCAGAAAACCGATCGGATCCTCGGCGTGCACATCTTCGGGGCCAGCGCTTCGGAGCTTATCGCCGAGGCCGTCACAGCCATGGCGTTTCATGGCAGTACGGAAGATCTCGCCCGCACTGTGCACGCGCACCCGACGCTTTCGGAGGCCGTGCACGAAGCGGCACTGGCCGTAGACGGGCGGGCCATCCATTTTTGATTCGGAACCCGGACTCTTGCCGAGAGCACGAGAAAAGAGGTCAACACATGCCAGCCATCAAAGTCACAGAGCTCGAAGGGGACGGCATCGGCGCGGAGCTGCAGGAGTCTGTCGCGACTGTCACCCACGCGCTGCCGATCGAGTTGGAATTCGAGCGGGTCGATTGGTCGCTCGCAACGCGCGAGCGCGAGGGAGATGCGGCCATCGACGCCGCCGAGGAGTCGATGCGTAACAACAAGCTTGCGCTCAAGTATCCGACAGTAACCAAGAGCCGCAGCCCCAACGCCCTGATACGCCGGCGATTGGGTTTCAGCGTGATCTACCGCCCCTGTATCTCGATAGAAGGGATCCAATCCCATTTCAAACAAGCCGTAAACCTGCACATCGTGCGCATCGCGACCGGTGGCACCTACGAAGACCCGGGTCAGTTCATCGGCCACGATGCGGCCGTCTCGATCCGCGTCGTCGAGCGCGAGCCTTGTGCGCAAGCCGCACGCTTTGCCTTTGACCTTGCCCGAAAGAAAGGGCTTCGCTTGACCTCCTCTTCGAAGCATACGGTTCAGAAGATCACGGACGGTTTGTTCGAGGAAGTCGTGCGTGACGTTTCCCGGGACTACTCGGATGTCGAGTTCGGTAACGAGCTGTTCGACGCGTTGCTTGCCAAGATCATTCTCAACCCTGCTTACTATCAGGTCGTACTGGTGCTCAACGAGTACGGCGATTTCCTTTCGGATATGTCTTCGGGGTTGGTCGGGAGCATCGGCACAGGTGCCAGCGGGAATTACTCCTTCAATCCCGATCGCAGCGTCGACATCGCCATGTTCGACCCCGCCGGTGGCACCGCGCCCGACATCGCAGGAAAGAATCTATGCAACCCATCGGCGATGCTGCTCGCATTCGGAATGCTGCTTGATCACATAGATCGCTACGACCTCGGTCACGCCTTGCGGCTCGCTCTCTTGGGCTCAATCCGCGATGGCGAAACGACCCGCGACCTCGGTGGGTCACTCGGCACTCGGGAATTCACGCACACAGTCGTTCGCCGGTTGGACGAGCAACTGGAGAAATCCTAGCTGTACATTGGGTGGGGCGAAGGGGAGGAAGAGACCCACCGCCGTGAAATGCTTTGGGTGCGGCTCTTCTGAGACGACGCGTAGTATAGGGGAAACAAAGGCTTAGCGAGGTGGCGGCGGAAAAATACTGAAGACGGGGCCTCGTTTGGAGTATGAAACTCGAGGTACGAATCTTTTAGTTGACCTGGTTCGTGCCGTGCGTGTCGGTGGAGTGGCGTTCCGGCTTGATGTCCGTGGTGTTGTTGTGCAACAGGTCGAACACGAAGCGGCTCTCGTGCTCGTGGGTGCCGATGATCCGGGCGTTGATCGGTACGTGATTGGCCACCAGCGTGTAGGAGCTCACCCCCTTCTTCAGGCCGAAATACTTGCGCGAACGCCGGGCGTTGATGGTCTCGATCTGCGTCTCGATGCGTTGACCGTCGTTGCTGGAGCGCAGCTCGTCGTGGATGTCGTAATGGCGGAACATCGGCAGCGAGGCGATGGCGTTGGTCAGCGCGTCGTTGGCCGCATGCAGGGTCTCGATGCGTAGGTAATTGCGCGCCGCACTCACCAGTGACGGATGACCGAGCCACGAGACTTCGGCCATCTTCCACAGTCCCATGTTGGTGCCCATGGCGATGATACAGGCGAGGATGCTCCGGGCATCGGCCTCGTACTTGACGCAGCGGTCGAGGACATGGGTGAAGCCGTCCATGAATCCCGTTTTTTCGGCGACGAACCACAGCAAGTCGGCGATGCCGATCACCGGCAACCGGCTGTAGAAGGGGCTTTCGGTCGGCTGCTCGATGCCGGGTGATCTCAGCGTCCAGCGGCGTTTCTCTCCGGCGCCGGTGATCTTGATGTGTTTGTTCCGACCGCTGTCGATGTTCTCATTGACCGATTCGAACTTGGCATCCAACGCCTTGCGGAAAGCCGCCAGGGTCTCCTCGATCGGGGCCGTGAGAATCGGGGCGCCGACCTCGCGCAGCACCTCGTCGTTGTCTTGCCAGCGGGTGTCGCTGATCAGGTCGTCCTCGAAGCGGTGGAACTCGGCCCAGACAAAAGCGCTTGATCATCCAAAGGACACGCCGACCGGGAGCGGGTTCTTCCATGGCTCGGGGGTGATTTGCGCTCCTTGGAACCGCCTTGCCTATAAGACGGAGGATTCGCGCGGGCCTCATGGTGATTGGACGATCGGCAACTGGCGCGCTAATCGGTACACCGGCGGGTGCAAGACCCTCTCCGCCATGGCGTTGCGTCTGGCGGTCGAATTGCGAGAATCAAGGTTTAAGGGGCGCAAGGGATAAACAGATGCTGAGCCAGATCGCCCGACTCCTTGGGTTTTGGAAACCGCGCTATCAGCCGTCTGCGTCGACTCCGCGCGCGAAGTTGCTCTTGACCCAGAAGTGCCTCGACGATCTTCAGGCCGGGCTTGCCCCGGAGATACGGAACAAGAACGAGGGAATCGTCTATTTACTCGGTCGCACCGATGGGATTGTCACCCTTGCCGTTGCTGTCTTCAGGCCGCGAGCGGAGACCACAGCCGGGAGTTTCTTTGTCGACACAAAATCCATGGCTGCCGGTGTCCGGACTGCGACCAATCTTGGCCTGCAAATTGTGGCTCAGGTGCACACCCATCCGGGGACGGCCTACCACAGTGATGGGGATGTGGAGGGCACGCGTATCCGTTACACGGGCTACAGCTCGATTGTCTTACCGGATTACGGTCGTCATCTGCCCAGCCTGACCGGCGCCGCTGTCTATGTCTTTACATCGGACGGGCAATGGGACGAGCTTGAACCCAGACAGGTTATTGTTATTCCAGGAAAGGTCCATGAATGAGCAGCAATGGCACGATGAGCGGGACGACCGAACGCTGCGCTACGCCGAACGCCGCCTTGATCCGAAGCGTTGGATCGCTATCACAGCCGATCCGGCTTACGTCGAAAAATACGAAGGCCAGGTGGCCCTACTTGCTGTCTTTTCCCGGACGACGTACCCAAGGCCGCGATGGCGTGTTCCACCGCCCCCGTGAGCGTTGGCGCTGAAGATACAGAACAGATCGATGCAGCAATACCGTTTCTCTCCTTTGCCGCCGGTCTCATGACAGTTGCCGAGATCATGAAGCTGTCCTTGCCCAGCTATCCGTTCACAACCAATCGGGTGATTCTGAATACCTACTCGTCTCCCCGGCTTGTTCGGCTTTGTGTTCCTTCTCGCGACGGGTGCATTTGCCGTGAGCGTAACGGCAACGTTCATCGGAAGATGCTTGCGGGAGGAAGATATACTCGCCTGATGCCCGCCCTGGAAGCGGCCTGATGCGGTTTCTGTACGATTTCTCTTTTTCCTACGGTCTCTCGTTCTTCATGTCGAAACTGCGCGTCAGACGAGAGTAAAGAAAACGAGGGTTTTCTTTACCATCTCTCCCGCTCGCCGATTTTCCTTGTATTGCTGTGCAAAACAGGGCCGGTTATCCGGTAAAGAAAACAAAGGAAGCCTTCTCGAATTCGTGACTGGTTTCTTAACCGGAAGGGGAGGGCCTCCCATGAAAATCGGCTACGCACGGGTTTCGACCCTTGACCAGAACCCGGACCTGCAACGCGACGAGCTGGAGAAAGCCGGTTGCGAAGAGGTGGTAGTGGACCGGAACAGTTTTCCCGTCCTGCACGCGCACGAACCGATTCTCGCCGGCGAGGATGCGGCGATTGACCGACTCGAAGCGTTCTTCAACCAGATCCCGCAGCTCCTGCTTCTGCAAACATTAGAGTGTTGCGTCGACCCGTTGAGATCACCGGATAGAACGGACCGAAGTCGACCGAGCTTGACGGTCCGAAGGGGGGCGAGAACGGTCAATTCGGTGATCTCGAACCCCTGGTATTTTATCCAGCAACGCTGCGTTACAGTCCAGTGTGACCCTTGAGACGGACCACTTCATCCTTGTTCTCAAATAATGTGAGCCGACTCGGATGTTTGCGAGCCCATTTGCATTTTCATGAGTCCATTCGCAAATAATGCGAGCCGAGAAAACCGCTCGTTCGCATTTAATTTGAGCCCGATACGGCGGATGTTTGCGAGTCCAGCCGATTTTGTTCGCGAGCCGTTAT
>JAJDOL010000364.1 GCA_022340195.1 Chromatiaceae bacterium | reverse complement strand
CCCCGATATTTGTAACATTTTGTGCCAGCAAGCTCTCGAGTATTTTTATCGCACGCGCAGTGTTCAGCCCGAGTAGTCCGCGCTTATCCAGGCTCTCCGCGACCTCGCGGTTTTTTTCAATATATCCGGCGCCTACGATCGGCCCCCAATTCACGCTGAGCGCCGGTAGTCCATGTGCACGGCGGTAATAGGCGAAGGCATCGAGAAAGGCGTTTGCCGCGGCGTAGTTTGCCTGCCCGGGATTGCCAACCACTGCGCTTAAAGAGCTGAAGAGCACGAAGTAATCGAGCGGCTGCTCCAAGGTCGACCGGTGCAGATTCCAGCATCCATCCACTTTCGGCGCCATCGCCCGGCGGAAGCGCTCCTTGTCGAGCTGCAGCAAAATACCATCGTCGATGACCATTGCCGCATGAAAGACACCCTTCAGCGGTGGTCCCTCGCGTGTCAGACCTGCCAGCAGCGCATCGGTCTGCACGGGGTCGGAAATGTCGACGCACTGCACGTCGACGGTCGCACCCTGCGCCTCCAGAGCGGCAACCGCTTGCTGTGCCTCGGTCGATGCGGCACCGCTGCGACCGACGAGCACTAGGTGATCGGCGCCTTTTTCAACCAGCCATTCGGCGACCTTCAGGCCGAATCCGCCGAGGCCACCGGAGATCAGGTAACGAGCGTTACTGTCGATTTCGATCTCAGCAGGCAAGTGCCGCTCGACCGAGACGGGGCTTCCGTCCATCGTGATGACAACCTTGCCGGTGTGCCGCGCCTGTGCCATATAGCGGAAAGCCTCGACGATGCGGCTCACGGGGAAGGGGCGCAGTGGCAGCGCAGATAGCTCGCCTTTCGCTAAATGGCCGACGATGCGCTGAAGCATCTCGCGGACGAAATCGGGACGATGCTGGATTACACGGCTGAGGTCGATGGCATGAAACGAGATATTCGACCGAAAGCCCCATAATCCGATCTTGTTGTCCTGATAGATATCCCGCTTTCCGAGCTCGAGGAAGCGTCCGTACGGCGCGAGGCAGTCGATTCCCTTACGGATCGCCTCGCCGGCAAGGCTGTTCAGAACAATATCGACTCCCCGCCCACCGGTCAGCATCTTGATCTCGTCGGCGAACGCGAGGGAGCGCGAGCTCATGACGTGGTCTGCGCCGAGCAAGCGAAGCAGCTCACGTTTTTCGGTCGTTCCCGCCGTCGCGAAGACCTCGGCACCGGCGAGCTTGGCGATCTGCAGGGCCGCAAGACCGACACCACCGGCAGCCGCCTGGATCAGAACCTTATCGCCGGCTCGAATCTGTCCGAGCGAATGCAGCGAATAGTAGGCCGTCAGAAAGGCGATGGGTATAGTCACCGCCGCGTTGAACGACATGCCCGCTGGTATAGGGACGACCATCTCTTGTCGAGATCGTGCATAGGAGCCGAAACTGCCCGGGGAAATGGCAAGCACGCGGTCACCCGGAGCATAGTCCGCAACGTCCGGGCCGACCGCCGTGATCTCGCCGGCGCACTCGTCGCCGAGCAGCATAAAATCCCCGCCGTCCGACGGGTACAGCCCCAGCGCCTTCAGGACATCGCGAAAGTTGAGTGCCGCGGCCCGTACGCGTATCTCCACCTCGCCCGTCCTGAGCGGATCCGATTCGATCTCGCGCAGCACCAGACGATCGAGAACTCCGATGTCCGAAGGAAACAAGCGGAAGCGTGGCGGGGTAGGAGAAAGAGGATCGACCTGCGAGCTCGGGCGTCCAGCGTGCTGAACTCTTGCCGCGTAGCGAACGCCCTGCCGCCAGACAACCTCTATCTCGTCGTCGTCGCAGGCGATTTCGTGGAGGATGGCCTCGGCCTCGTCAGCCGCGTCCTTCTCCTGAAGGTCAACCAGGCAACAGCCTGCCTGCGAGTGCTCGTTCACGATGACCCGTCCAATCCCGAGAGTCGGTGACTGGGCAAGCTGGGGGGAAAGCTCCCCCACGATCGCGGGTTGCGCGTTTCGGGTAACCAACAACAGCCGTTGCGGCAGATCGAGAGAGGATTGCTCCCAGGCTTGGAGCAGGTGCATCAGCGCATAGCAGGTCAACGCCTCACCGTCCGCCGGGGCGGACTGCGTGTCCTCGTCCAAAGCGGGGGCAGAGAGCGGCCACAGATAAAGAACGCCCGTAACGGGCTCGGCTTTGCTAACGAGGCGTTCGAGCAGCTGTCCCATGCACACCCGGTCCCCCGCTGAAAGCACGAGCTCGCGATCTCCTTTGATGCCGAAGTCCGTTCCTTCGGATACCTTGGTAACCCGATGCCCGGCCCCCTTCAGCCTCTCGCAGACCAGTTCTGCTAAGCCCTGATCGTCGGCGAAGACGAGCCAGTTCTGGGCGTGATCCGCCTCGATTTCGAGGGCGGCAGTTAGCTGCCGCTCGTCGATACCGGATATCGGTTTGCGGGCACGCATCACGACCTGCTGCGCCTTGCTGGCGTCCGACTCGATTCGCATCGGGGTGGCGCCGGCGAACCCCGTCTCCAGGAGTATCTCGACCCATCGGTCTGCCGGCATGAGTGGATGATTCTGACGCAGGTCTTGATCTTGGAAGCGCCACCAGCCCTCCATCGTCCCGAATATGGTGTCGATCCAAGCGCGGGGACGCTCGATCTCCAGGAAGAGCAGCATGCCGCTGGGAGCGAGGAGCGAGTATACGTGCCTCAGGGCCTCACGCAGATCCCGACAAGCGTGCAGAACCTGCGAGGCGAGGATCAGGTCAAACTCGCCAACGGGAAGCCCTTGCTCGTCCGGCGCGCTCTCGATGTTGAGCGCGCGGTACTCGACGAAGTCAAAACCCTGTAACTTCTTTCGCGCTTGATCGAAAAAGGCACTCGAGATGTCCGTAAACAGGTACTCTGTGCTTTCCGGACGCAGGACCGGGAGGACGTAGGTCGTCAGCCCCCCGGTACCTGCCCCGATCTCGAGGATGCGGAGTTTTCGATCGCGCGGTGCGGCCGCTACAGCACTCTCGACGCAGCTCGCAACAAGGCCGTTATAGTGAATTGGGCTCGGCGAGTCTTGGTAGAAGTGCTCTGCGACCTGGTTCTTGTCCTGTCCGAAAAGGACCTCCAGCGGATCCGTCTTACCGGACAAGATGGTCGCAAGCTGACCACCGCAACGACGCAACATCGTCAGGTCGGCAAAGCTCGCCGGGTACCGCGCGCATATCTCTGGAAACAGCTTCTGCGATGTTTTGCGAAATCCGCCATCCGCTACG
>JAJDOL010000363.1 GCA_022340195.1 Chromatiaceae bacterium | reverse complement strand
AGTCAAGGACTGCGCCCAGACGTCGCGCGGATGGACACCGGCAGCGCGATATTCGTCGATCATCTGCAGGGTATCGGCGCAGTAAAGGATACCGACGGCATTGACCCCGGTGATCACGAGGTCACCCGGGCCAAGCAGGGTATTCGCTGCGACGTCGGCACCGGCGAGCCCGAAGCCGGTAGCCAGCAGGACAGTGATCGCTCTGTGGAGCGCATTCTTCATAGCCGGTTTCCCCTCGCAGGGTCCGGGTCAGGAACCGGCAGAATTGCTCTGGGTCCCTGCGCAAGAAAAGGCCTCCACGCCAGGGTGGCAGCATCGCCTATTCAAGTGACAACCGATTGAAGATCCCGTGAGGAAGCGGTAACGGGTTCGTGACCAAAGCTGCCTGGACTCCTTGCGCGAAAGGTAACCACACCGTCTCCCTCATCCGGCGTCTGTGACGCGGCATAGGTGAGATCGGAGCGCACCCCTCCCGGATTCATACGGAGCAATCCCTCTCGTCGAAAGGCACCGTGATAAGGTTCCCGCCTCCAATCGATATCGAGGTCACCCGGATGTCCAATCTGCAGCACGATTTTGCGTTCGATCCATCCTACGGCTACGACCGCGAAGGTCTGCTCGCGGTCGAGCCGCCGCCGGAGCCGACGGGATTCGCCGCTTTTTGGACGGCACGGTACGAAATGGCTCTGAGGATCAATCCAAGGCCGGTACTGAGTCCGTCGGGGCTCACCCGAGCAGGGATACGGATCTACGACCTGGACTACGGCTCCACCGATGGCTTCCCGATCCACGGCTGGCTGCTCGAGCCGGAGGGAGGCCCGATCCGGCGGGGCTTCGTCGTCGGCCACGGCTATGGCGGCATCGAGCAGCCGGACTTCGCTCTACCCTGCGCCGACGCGGTTTACCTGGTGCCCTGCTTTCGTGGCCTGTGCCGCAGCGCCCGGCCACCCATCTCGAGCGACCCTTATTGGCACGTGCTCCACGACATCCACCTGCGGGACCGCTACATCCTCGGCGGCTGCGTCGAGGACCTCTGGATCGGCGTCAGCGCCTTGCTGCAGCTCCATCCGCAGCTGCGGGGACGGATCGGCTACATGGGCATCAGCTTCGGCGGCGGAATCGGGGCGCTGGCCCTGCCCTGGGATTCACGCATCGCTCGCGGCCACCTCAACGTCCCGACCTTCGGCCACCAGCCGCTACGACTGCAACTGCCCACCACTGGCTCCGGAGCCTCCGTCCAGGCCTTCGCCCGCCGTCACGTTCACGTTGCTGAAACCTTGGCGTATTACGATGCCGCCGTCGCGGCCAGGTACATCCGTCAGCCGATGCATCTGGCCCTGGCCCGGTTCGATCCGGCCGTGGCCCCGCCGGGGCAATTCGCCGTCTACAATGCCCTGCCCGGACCGAAGGAGCTGTTCGTGCTGACCGCCGGACACTTCGAGCACCCGGGAAGCGCCGCGGAGGATCGGGAGTTGTTATCGGAGCTACGAGGTTTTTTCAGCTGCGATGAACCGCGAATACCACCGTTGGTACAGCCAGCGCTTGGGCCGTGACATGGAGCTTCTGGTCTTCGGCCATGCCGGTGCCAAGGTACTGGTCTTTCCGACCCGGGACGGACGCTTCTACGAGTACGAGAATCTGGGGATCGTCGAGTCCCTGCGCCACAAGATCGACGCCGGACAGCTGCAGCTCTATTGCCTGGACAGTGTCGACTGGGAGACCTTCTACTGCTGGTGGTGCCGCCCCGCAGACCGCGTCCGCCGCCACGCGGCGTTCGAGGAGTACATCCTGAACGAGGTCATGCCGCTGATGGCGTCCAAGAACGGACACCCCTGCACCATCGCCCACGGCTGCAGCTTCGGCGCTTACCACGCGGCCAACATCGCCTTCCGCCACCCGCACCTATTTCAGAAGCTTGCCGCCTTTTCCGGCCGCTATGATCCCACGCTGAATGTGGACTGTTTCCGCGACCTGCTCGACGGTCACCGTGATGACCACCTTTACTATCACACGCCCGTCCACTACCTGCCCGGTCTCGACGGCTGGCGCCTCGATACCCTGCGGCGGATGGACATCGTCCTGGTGATCGGCAAGGAAGACCCCTTCCTCGACAACAATCGGCACCTCAGTGGAATTCTCTGGAGCAAAGGGATTTGGCACGCCCTGCACGAGTGGGACCAGCGGGCCCACCGGGGCCGTTACTGGCGGCAGATGGCGCCGCTTTACATTTAGCCGCTTGGTAGGCCTGCCCGATGGATGATCTCACAGGCCGGAGCTCGGTTTGCGTTTTCTCGGCGTCGGCAACTCCCAGGCCACCTCGCTCGGATGCTCGGCTGCCGTGCTCGAGCTGGGCGGCGAGCCTCTCCTGCTCGTCGACTGCGGTCCGTCACCATGCGCACATGGGGGCGTTCGGTATCGCGCTGCAAGGCGTCTTCTTCTACAGTGGCGACACTCGTCTAATCCCGGAGGTCGATAACCGTTACAGAACGAAAAAACGTTCGAAATCCCACTCGCCCAGGTGACTATCAACAGCCCCTAGCTCGGGGAGCTCGCTATTGCAACCTGGCCGTAACAGTACCTGTGTAAGCTCGCTTTCGATGTGAGCGCGCGGAACTCCCGGGACCGGACCTCGGCGATACCTCGACGCTCCCCGGGAGCGTGCCAAACCGTTTCGCTTCGCGGTTATCCGCCACTCGGATGATTTGGCGGTCACCCGACCAATACAGCTCAATTCTTCCCATTGCCGGAATGCTAGTGTGCCAAAACTCGACACCATCACTTCAATCGAACCCGACCCATTCAGTCTCAATCCCGTCCTACTGCGCTCCATTTTCGACCACGCCAGACCGTTAGGCCACAACGAGCAGCGCGATCGGCTCAACCTCGGCTTCGGATTCCTCTATTACGGACTGGTCCGGGCACTGCGGCCACGACACATACTGGTGATCGGGTCCGGCTTCGGGTTCAGCGTCGTCTGCCTGGCCTTGGGTCTAAGGGACAACGCCCAGGGAAGGCTGAGCTTCGTCGATCCGTCGTACTCCGTGCTCAAAGAAGGTCCTCTACGCACCGTGGGCGGCACCGGACAGTGGGACGACCCGAAACGTGTTACGGCCCACTTCCGCTATTTCGGTGTTGAGCAGCTGGTTACCCATTTCAAGCACACCAGCGCGGATTTTTTCGCCGCCTACAAAGAACGTGGCTTGCCAGGGATCGACCTCGCGTTCATCGACGGCAGCCATGCCTATAGGGATGTCCGTCAAGACTTCTTGAAGGTCCTCGCGCATTCTCACCGGAACAGTTACATCCTCCTGCACGATACGAATATCTACGTGCGTGAGCTAGTGCGCCACGCCGGGGTAAAGCGGTGGCTCAAGGTACTCGGGAAGGAAAAGGAGCACTTCGAGGTAATCGACTTTCCGTTCTCCTCCGGCGTCGCGCTGGTGCGAGTCCTGAGTGAGGGTGCATGGGAGCCCGTAAGCTGATATTCACGGGTCTTGCCATTCTGCTGCTGTTGGGGGCAGCTGCCGCCTACTGGCGCTACGTCTGGTTCTTCCGAGATCCTCCACGTACGCCACCAATCGAGGCCGGCATTTTGAGCCCTGCCGACGGTACCATCGTATATGTGCGTAAGGTCGACGCAGGCGAGGACGTGGTCACCATCAAGCAAGGCGTGCCTGCGACCCTGAAGGACATCCTGCGCGAAGATCTCGACCTGCCCAAGCTGGTCATCGGCATCTTCATGAGCCCCTTCGATGTGCACTACAACCGTGCCCCGTTGGGTGGGAAGATCGGTTTCATCCGCCATTATCCCGCCCGGGGCGAGAACCTCGACATGGGGTCCATGCACCTGCGTATCCTCATGAAACGCGAGCCGTATTACGAGAACAGCATGCACATCATCCAGAACGAGCGCACCGTAACCTACTTGCAAGGGGAGTACCTGGGCTCACCCTTGGGGATGTACGTAGTTCAGATCGGCTCTCGCAACGTCCACGGCATCGAAAGCTACTTCCGTCCGGGGGATCGGATCGAACGCGGAACCACCTTCGGAATGATTCGCATCGGCTCCCAGGTGGACCTGATCGTACCTTGGCGCGAGGATCTCAGGGTACAAGTGCAGCCCGGCGAGCGGGTCCTTGCCGGGGAGACCATTCTGGTTCGATAGGATTGTCTCGCCGGTCCGCGCAACGCGTAGGCGATTGCCGGAAACGTCTGGAAAGCGCACATTGCCGGATTCGCGTAAGACTCAAAACTGCAATCGAATCAGCGAGCTGCTGTGTGCAAGCCGCCGCATCACCATGATCCTCGACCTGAAGGCCGCTTACCAGCGATTGCGATGCCGTAAGGGATGGTTTTTCCGCGCGCTCACGGCCGATTGGGACGAGGAGCTTCACCAGCGCTTGGCGTGACATGAAGATACCCCGCTTCATGCTCCAAAGGTCGACGATGTCACCGACCAGGACCAGATCCTCCGATTCGTAGGCCCGCAAGAGCTCCAGCAGGCGCTCGGCCTGACGGGCGCAGGTTTCCGGATGGATCTCGGAGAAGCGTTGGAAAACGGTGCGGTGGACTTCCGCGAGAAGCTCGTTGACGACCGACTGCTGCTGGAAAACCGAGCGTGTAAGCAGCTTGCTCCTACCCCCT
>JAJDOL010000307.1 GCA_022340195.1 Chromatiaceae bacterium | reverse complement strand
ATGATGGTCATCAGTGAGGGGGGGGCGACCCTTAACCGCATCACCGAGCGGATCCTAGTCGCTCTAGAGGGGGGCCGTGACGTCGATGGGGCCGAGGAGCGGCTCGCGGACTTCAAGGCGCTCTCTGCGCAGCACGGGGAGCAGATCGACGAGATGCGCAGTAAAGAACTGGTGGAAACGCTCGACGTTACACCGGAACGTGCAGAGGGGTGGTTTCAGTGAGCGACGCCAAGGGCAGAGGATCGGAGTTGCCCGTCAACGTTAAAGAGCTTCTTATTCGCAAGGCACTCGAACGGCGCAACAAGAAAACGGAACCTTCGACACAAGGGACGGGTCACTTGAACGCGGCGGCGGATCGCCTGCGCCGGGCTATCGGTGGTATATCGGAAAATGACTGCCGTTTTGATCGATTTCCCGCGTATCAACGGCTCAAGGCACAGATGCTCGCGGTCGAGAAACTAAGGCTGACGAATCCTTTCTTCCGCGTGCACGATGGGACTCCGGGGTCTCGCACCGTGGTCGACGGCAGATCCTGTCTGAATTTCGCCAGCTATGACTATCTGGGTCTCAACGGTCATCCGGCGGTGCGCAAGGCTGCGCACGAGGCCATCGATCGTTACGGTACATCGGTCTCCGCAAGCCGGCAGGTTTCAGGTGAAAGACCCGTGCAGCGCGATCTGGAGCAAACCCTGGCCGCAATCCACGGTGTCGACGCCGCCCTGGCATTCGTCAGTGGGCATGCGACCAACGTGACCACCATCGGCAACCTGTTCGAGCCGCAGGACGTTGTCTTTCACGATGCCCTCGCGCACAACAGTATCCTCGACGGCATTCGGTTGTCCGGAGCCCACCGGGTGCCATTTCCTCATAATGACTGGGAGGCGCTGGATCGTAAATTGGCGCAGCTACGTGGAAGCCACAAGCGGGCCCTGGTTGTCATCGAGGGGCTCTATAGCATGGACGGTGATATCCCCGATCTTCCCGCGTTTGTCGACGTGAAACGCCGCCACAGGGCATTCCTGATGGTAGACGAGGCCCACTCTCTAGGCGTGCTGGGCAGTCGTGGCTTTGGAATCGCCGAGCACGCGGGTGTCGATCCGAAAGAGGTCGACATCTGGATGGGAACCCTCAGCAAAACCCAGGCGGCTTCTGGGGGTTACATAGCGGGAGAACGGGTACTGATCGACCTGCTGCGAGTTCAGGCCTCCGGATTTTTCTACAGCGTCGGTATAGCGCCGCCGATGGCGGCAGCGGCGCTCGAGGCCTTGCGGGTCATGCAAGCCGAGCCGGAGCGGGTAGCCCGGTTACAATCCAACGGTCGACTTTTTCTCGATTTGGCTCGGGAACGAGGGATCAACACGGGAAAAAGCAGGGGGTATTCGGTGGTTCCCGCCCTCGTCGGCAGCTCCATCAAGACCGTCAGGCTCGCCAACGCACTGTTTGAGCGAGGCGTGGTCATGCAACCGGTCGTCCATCCCGCAGTCGAGGAGGGAATGGCCAGGCTGCGGTTCTTCATCAGCTCACTGCACGACGAGCAGCAGGTTCGCACCGCGGTGACTTGGCTGGCGGAAGAACTGAGCCGTGTATCCGCCTAACGGGTATCCTTCCCGATCTGCAGGTTTGGTGCAAGATCCCGGGAAGACGCTGATTGCTTGCCATTCTGGCTGAGATCAGCACGGTACTGGAAAATTCGATTTCCGGATGCCTTCATTTTAAGTTGGTCGACGCGACCGAAAATGGCGGGGCTACCTACCGGGCAAGAAACACTGGACTGACTGGTGTTTCCTTTGATTGGCCGATAAGCAGGCGAAAGACCGGATTAGACGGTCAATTCGGTTCTTTCCTCATTGATTACTGGTATCAAGTTGGAAGGCAATAGCCGGTCTCTTTTGGTCCTATTTTTTGCGTGCACATAACCATTTCGATCCCAGGCTGTCGAGCGTTGATGTTCAAGTCAAAAGTGCGGTACAGGCGAAACCGACAAGCAGCAATTGCGTTCGCCTTGGCCCTGATATGGGGCGTCGCTCCTTCCGAAGTGCGCGCCGAAGGAGAGATCGGGGCGGTATGTCACCTTGAGCCCAGTAGTGGAATTCTCGATTTGATCGGTACCCCAGGGGCGAGAGTAAATGAAATCCTCGTAAAGGAGGGTCAGAAGGTCGAAAAGGACGATATTTTGCTCAAGTTCGACAATTACGACCTGCTGAAAGCCCAACGCGAGCTTGCTTCATTGGAGCTTGGCGAGCTGGAGAAGACTCGGGATTCGAAGCTTGCCCTGCAAAAGCATGCCGTTAAGAGTGCTGAGTTGGCCCATGAACGAGCGGAAAAGAAGCTGAGCGATCAAAAGCAGCTTGGTGCGGTGGCGACTTCGAAGCGAGAGCTGACGGATTTGGAGGATCTCGCCTTGGACGCCCGACGCTTGGTCGAAAAGGAAGAAATGCTATATCGGCAGCTGGAGATAACGCTCGAGGCGGAAACACTCCAAGCAAGGGCTCGTTTGGATCTCGCTGAAGCCCAATTCAAGGATGCTTTCCTGAGAGCCCCGATTTCGGGGACAGTGCTTGCGGTGCTGAAACAAGTTGGAGAGAGTATAGGAGTCGGAGATCCGTCCGATACCGGTTATGTCAAGGCGGAAGCCACACTGCGCGTCGCGGCGTTGGACCGTATGTACGCCGTCTGTGAAGTGTATGAGGGCGATATACTGAATATCCGGGAGGGATTGAAGGCTGACGTGGCAAGTAATGCCCTGCCGAACAAGATTACCGGTAAGGTCGAGCGGCTTAGTCGGGAGGTGGATACGTCGAGCCGTTTGGCTAATGCGTGGGTTCTTCTCGATGAAGCGGATCTGGCGTCGCAATTCATAGGGATGGAGGTTCAGGTGACGATCTATCCGCAATGAAGGGTAGCCAATTGCCGGAACTGGCTAAAGCGACGTTTCCGGTACCGGTATAGAATCGAAAACGGGGTAGTTGCTTAATGGGATTGTTCAGTGCCTGCCTGACACTCGGTTTTCGGAACTTGGCGGCGCACAAGGCCAGGTCGCTTGCTGCAGGCGCCGGAATCTGCTTTGCACTTTTCCTGATTTTTCTCCAGTGGGGGTTCCTGCAGGCGGCAAAAAAACAAATTACTTTGCTGTATACCCAGTTCGATTATGATCTTGTCTTACTTTCAGAGACTTACCAGTTCATGTTTACGGCGCAGCCGTTCGATCGCGTTCGTTTGATGCAGGCAGGCGCTCTGCCCTCGGTCCAGGATTCGTTCGGACTGAATTTTGCCATCACCAATTGGGAAGACAAAACGTCGAAACTGCGATCGTCACTACTCCTGTTGGGTGTCGACAGGAAGCCTGAATTCATCCTCGACGAACGGATTCGCGATGGTGTCAGGAATTTGAATGGAGGCCGTAACATACTGATCGATGCCTTTTCTCACTCCGATTTCGGGCCTTTGATTCCTGGCACGAGAGCTCTGATAAATCGGCAGGAGGTGGAAATAGCCTCTCAATTCAATCTCGGAATGTTCTTTTACACGGAAGGGGCGGCGCTCGTCGACAATACCGCCTTCGTTCGACTGTCCAGGCGTCCGTCGCGGGACGTGAATTTCGGATTGATACGCTTGAGGGATGGGTATGACCCATGGGTGGAGAAGGCGAAGTTGGAGCGGCTCCTTCCGGATGACGTTATTGTGTTGTCCAAGAGTGACTTGATCGACAAAGAGCAACACTATTTTATAAACGTCAAGCCGCTCGGAATTGTATTCAAGGTTGGAGTCTTCATCGCTTTTGTAACCGGCGCGGTGATCCTCTTTCAAGTGATCTCGACCGACATTGGAACGCGGATGAACGAGTATGCCACCCTGAAGGCGATGGGTTTCGGCATTGGATTTATCTACGGTTCTGCTATGGTGCAGACAATGATGCTGGCGTTGACCGCGTTTGCTTTCTCCTGTTTTATCAGTATTGCGATTTTTCGTCGCGTCTACGAGTTGACTCACCTTCCGGCCGAGGTAAATAGTGGCTTGATCGAGTTTGTACTGGTTGTAACCTTGATGATGTGCCTTGTTATTGGCGTCTCGGCGTTGAGGAAGCTTTCCAAGGCACATCCAGCGGATCTGTATTAATGGGCATCGGTATTCTATTTATATGGCGGGCTAAATGTCGGTTTCTTCTATCCATCGCTGGCATCACGATGGCCGTTGTAATCATGTTTTTGGAACAGGGTTTTTTCTTCAGTGTTTTGGATTCCCAGGCTCGCTTGGCACCATTGATAAACGGCGATCTCGTCGTGTTGCATAAAGACCGGACACATTTGAACAAATGGAGTGTTCTAAACAAGATTCACCTTTATCGCGCTGATGTACTCAGTGGCGTAGAGAAAGCGATTCCGCTCTATAAGCGTTTCATGGGATTGCGTAATAAGGAGACGGACCAAGTAAAACAAATTCTCGTTTACGCGTTTCCACCAGACAGCATGCCGCTGAACATCGGCGATGCTGCCGAAGTGCTACCAAAGTTGCGCAAACCGAGGACCGTGTTGTTTGACCGAAAGTCACGAGACATCTACGGGCGGATAGAAGCGGATCAGGATCTCGAATTGAACGATCAGCTATTCCGGCTGGCGGGATTCGTGGACATTGGTCCGAACATCATAAGTGACGGCTCAGTGGTGATGAGCGATGGAACCTTTCTCGAAAAATATCCGGCCGCTCAGCCTGTAATGGGAATAATTCAACTGAACACGGAAGCCGATCTGGAATTCGTGCGCCAGCAAATGAAGGGAATGTTCCCGGACCTGACGGTAATGACACCTCTAGAGTTGGCAGAAAGGGAAATGAAGTTCACAGCCACATCTGTTCCCATTGGTGTCGTATTCGGAGTAGGGATGATGGCAGGACTGGTCATAGGAATCGTCGTTAGTTACCAGGTGTTGTTTAATGAGCTCAATGATTTGAAACCGCAATATGCGACACTCACGGCTATGGGATTCTCAGGTTGGTTTCTGGGGCGGCTTGTTCTGGAACAAGCGCTGGCGTTGTGCTTATTGGGGTTTGCCTTCGCTCTACCAATCGTCTGGTACCTTTTCGATCTTTTAGGCAAACAAACCTCCATGGTAATGGTTCTCGATTTCCAGCGTGGGCTGGCGATATTCGGGTTGACTGTAATAATGTGTATGGTTTCGGCGCTAATGGCGCAGCAATCCGTGATTCGGGCAGATCCTGCCGATTTGTACTGATAAAGCGAACGAAGTGCTTGATTTTGGAATGGATCGTGGGGTAAAGGCAGTTGGTGTGGAGTTTTCCTATGGAAGGGGACGAACGGAAAAGCAGGTCTTATTCGACTGTAGCCTTGATCTTGCCTTCGGCGAGGTCGTGATTATGACCGGCCCATCGGGGTCCGGCAAGACAACGTTGCTAACCCTCATTGGAGCCCT
>JAJDOL010000229.1 GCA_022340195.1 Chromatiaceae bacterium | reverse complement strand
CTCGGCAGGGCGGGCTACATCCAGATCATGAGCGCTATGCGCGACATCGCAACCGGGTTAGCCGCCGAGATCGCAAAACTGGGGCCGTTCGAGTTGGTCAGCGACGGCAGTGCGATACCCGTGTTCGCCTTCAAGCTAAAGGAGGGGGTAAAGAACTACAGCGTATTCGATATCTCCGACAAGCTCAGGGAATTCGGCTGGCAGGTGCCGGCCTACACTATGCCGGAGCACGCGGAGGACGTGGCGGTGCTGCGCATCGTGGTGCGGGAAGGATTCAGCCGAGATATGGCCGGAATGCTGCTCGAGGATATACGAAAGGCCGTTACCTGGTTTGAGGGCATGGACGAGCACAAACCCAAAGCGCCGGCCCCGCAATTCAAGCATTGACAGATTTGTTCCGACGCTGCCCGCACAGCGGAACAGATCGGCGCTCTGTCAGGGCGCAAGCGCGTGAAATCCGGTGAGCGCAAAATGGACCCCAATGGAGAAGGTGTTAAGATTTCCTTGGGTGAGCTCCGGACTCCGACATACGCTTAACCGTATTTGCGGGCGAGGAGCGACTCGGCTAATGCTAAGCGCGATTCCTTATTCCAACGCGATCTGCTGTGCGGCCCAGATCCAACTCTACGTTCCGTTAGGTTCTCTCCGGTTAAGGAAATCGCCTCGACTAGCTTCATTTGTTTCCGGTTAGGCCGAAACGGGAGTAAGCCACAATGAGATTCGTTCTAACAACTCTGACTCTGGCCCTCATTCTTGCGACCACATCTACGTGGGCCGAATGGAAAATGCTGCCGGACAAGTCCCACCTGAGCTTTGTGTCCATTAAGAAGGAGCATGTCGCAGAGACCCATACCTTCAAGAGCCTGCAGGGCTCGGTCAACGACGCCGGTATCGGTACGGTCAGCGTTGACCTGGCAAGCGTCGACACGAGGATAGAGTCACGCGACAAGCAGCTGCGGGAGACGCTGTTCCAGATAAAAGAGCACCCCACTGCCGTCTACACTGTGGGCCTGGACGACACGACGGTCACCCGGATAAGTGAGTTGCCAGCGGGTGACCAACTGACCATCACGCTCGACGGGGAGCTCAGCCTGCACGGAGCGAAGCAACCACTCAGCGCGGACGTGATTGTCACCAAGTCTGGCGTCAACCGCGTCCAGGTCGCCAGCGCAAGACCAGTCGTCGTTCAAGCCGAGAAGTTCGGCTTAGTTGAAGGCATCAACAAACTGGCAGAGATCGCCAGCCTGACCAGCATTAGCTACGCCGTGCCCGTGAGCTTCGTGCTTACTTTCGACGTGCTGACACCTTGAGGCGGTGCCGGTCGAGCCCGGTGGTTTTCCCGGCATCGAAGGGGGATCGGAATCGTATACTTAGGGCGCGAACGCGTGCAATCCGGTGAGCGCAAACTGGACCCCCATGGAGAGGACGATGAGCCCCATGAGCCGCGACGTCGTGTCCCGCAGGAAACCGCCACCCTGACGTTGGCCGGCGAAACGCGCGGCCAGGAGCAAGGGCGCGTTGGGGGCCAGCACGCCGTAATAGCGGTGGCGATGCGCGCGGCGGCGCTACCAGCGCTGCGATGCGCACGGTTGCCTCCAGGGAGAATCCGGTTCCACAACTCCATCTCCTTGCGCTCGTCCTTGTCCAGGATCCTGCGCCGCACCAAGGCCCGCAGGATGCGGCGGCGCACCCGTCTTTGCACCGCCTCGGCATCGGCAGATTACGCACCGCGAAGTGCACCCGTTGCTGTCGAGGGCGATTCGGTCGTTAGGGATAGCGATGCAGGACCAGCCCCGCAGCGCGCAGTACCGGGGCCGGATCAAAGGAGCCGACCTCAGCGCCAAACCGCTCGCCGCCAAACCCGCCGGCGGGCGCCGGCGAAGGACAGCGGGGTCAGAGGCATACCGATGATGTCGATAAAGAGCGATGCTAACCCGGCGCTTGCCGGGATCTCGCCTTCCAGTACCTCGACGCGGTAGGTCAGGTCGTCCCCGGACAGTACCGGGTCATGCAGTACGACCACGGCATCGGCCATATCCTTGTTTTCGAGGAAGGACAGGGTCGCGTTGGGCGCGTCCTTGAGAAAGCTGTCCTTGCCCTCCCTCCAGAAGGGCACGAACCGGGAGGTAGCCATGTGGCCCGCGATGCGCTCCGGGCGATCGGAGAACATCACCGCGGCGGGGTTGACCCCTTTGAGGGTGAGCTTTCCGTCGGCGTAGGAGATGCCTCGCGCGTTCTGTACAAAAAGGAAATCGGCCATCTTGTGGGCACCGTGGCCTGTTTTCTCTTCCTCCTCGGCCGCCTGAGCGGTTTTGGCAACGAGGGACAGCGGCCCGAGCAGGGCTGCGGCGGCAAGCAATTCGCGTCTGGTCGTCATTCTTTGATCTCCGAAATTACGATGAGCAAAGAGATCGTTGGGGCCTCGTATTATAGTGCGCAGCAACGAAGTTGGCTCCGTGTTCCTACACGATGAGCGTTGTACTATACTTGTCAGTCGCCGACGACTGGATTGCGCCATCCGTTCAACCGAGATTGCGGACCGAGAGCGGCGACCCCGTAGAAAAAAATTTGTCTAAGGAGATAGCTTATGACGAAGCACACTTTGGCAGCGCTCGCGATCGCGGCCTTTGCGTTGGCTCCCCTGACTGCCTTCGCTGCTGTCGATAAGGCAGATATAGAGAATTATTGTAGCCAGGAGGCGAAGGAGAAGGGGGTGGCTGCGGATAAGCTCGCGGGCTATATCGCCGACTGCATCGCCGCCAATATGAAGGCTGAAAAAGAGGTCGAGAGCGGTGTGGTGAAGAAGAAGGTCCAGAAACCGGAAGACCCGATGATCTCCGGCGACGAGCCTATGAATGTCGAAGATGCCGCCCAGATCAAGGCGCCCGATCCCTCCGCCGGGGCCCAAGCAAAAACGGAGAAGATGCTCAAAGGTGAAGCCGCGGAAGTTTCCGGGGACATGCCCATGAATGCCGACGATGCCGCCCAGATCAAAGCGCCCGATCCCTCCGCCGGGGCCCAAGCAAAAACGGAGAAAATGCTCAAAGGTGAAGCCGCGGAGGTCTCCGGAGACATGCCCATGAATGCCGACGACGCCGCCCAGATCAAGGCCCCGAAGTAGTAAAGCGGCTGACGAAGCCCGCCCGTCAATAAGGCGGCAAGGGTTGAGGCATTCGCGTGTTGCATGAACCAGCGAGTGCTTCATCGAGAATAAGACGGGGGCGAAGGTTAGGAAAGGCGCGGCTTGGGATAGCCGCGCCCATGCTCGGCTGACTCGATTTAGGGTACTCCGAGAATGGGCTATTTCGATTCTTTCGTCGCCTGGAAATAACGAACCGGATGGCGATCGCCGACGGTCAACTGCCGGGCGCGAAGTGAGCCTCGTCGCGGGCACGAATTTACTGGGCAGAGCCTAGATCCACGCCGGCCAAGAGAAACCGGGAACATCCTGTCGAGGGCCAGACTCAACAAGACACGCTGCCCAAGGACATCCGCGCGAGCGTTCCGGTTCTTCACCCTGTGCGACGACCAGAGCCGTCCCATGACTCATTCTGCGATCCTCGCCTGTCCGGATTGCGACCTACTGCAGGTACTTCCGGAGCTGCCCCCCAGTGGCAAGGTGCGGTGTTCGCGCTGCGGACGGACCCTGGCGACTCGGACCGGGAACCCCGTTGACCGCCCGCTGGCATTTAGCCTTGCCGCAATGCCAGTACTGGTCATCGCCAACACGGCGCCCCTGTTGGGTCTGTCGGTGGTGGGTCGCCACGCAAGTACCACCATCGTTGGCGGTTCCTACCAGATGTGGATCGAGGGCCAAGAGTTGACGGCCTTGATCGTGGTCTTTTGTGCGGTGATCGCCCCGGCTGCCTACATCTTGTTTCCCCTGGTGGTTCTGCTTGCAGCGACGCGGCCGCCGGCACCGAGGTGGATTGGAGAGGTGTTGCGCTGGGCCGATGGGATGCAGCCGTGGTCGATGGTCGAGGTGATGATGCTCGGAATCCTGGTCGCGCTCGTCAAGATCGCCGAGTTGGCCAAGGTGGAGCCGGGCGTTGGCATGTATGCGGTGGGGGTCCTGATGCTGCTTCTTCCCGCCATCCAGGTCAGCTTGGACCCGGACGGACTTTGGGCGCGACTTACCTGGACCGATGGAGAGCGAGCGTCCGCGATGCCTGACGCTCCGACCTCTGAAACCGTGCGGACCGAGCCGGCGCCATGACAACAGCCGCGCTGAGCGGCGCCCAAGCCGGACTGGTATCCTGCGAAGCCTGTGGCCTCCTGTCGCAGCCCGCCAGCGCGGCCGAGCCCGGTTACTGTCCCCGTTGCGGGGCGCGGCTCAAGTGGCGTCGACCCCGGCCTATCCAAACCACCTGGGCGCTCGTTGTCGCCGCTACGATTTGTTATTCCCCGCTAATCTCCTACCGCTTCTCGCTACCACCACCTTCGGATCAACCGAATATGACACCATCATGGGGGGTGTGGTGTTCCTCTACACCTCGGGGTCCTGGCCGCTGGCGCTGATCGTGCTTATCGCGAGCGTTATGGTTCCGCTCGGCAAGCTGGTCGCCCTCGGCTATCTGCTGATCTCGGTGCAGAGCGGCTCGATAAAGAGCAACCGGGAGCGCACGCGGCTCTTTCGTATGGTCGAGGTCATCGGCTGTTGGTCGATGCTGGACGTGTTCGTCGATACCTTCACCGTCGCACTGGTGCAGTTGCAGCCCCTCATGTCGGTGCGGCCCGGCCCCGGGGTAGTGTTCTTCGCGGCGGTGGTTGTGCTGACGATGATCGCCGCAAGCACCTTCGACCCGCGCCTGATCTGGGACGCCGAAACCGAATAAGGAGCCTTGGTTTGTCTGAAGTGATCGACCGCGATAGCCTTCCTCGGGCGACCCTGACGCCGAGCAAGCGCTCGCGGATCTCCGCGGTCTGGCTCATCCCGCTGATCGCCGCCATCGTGGCAGTGGGGATCGCCGTCCAACGCATCCTGAACGAAGGTCCGACCATATCCATCCTTTTCGAATCGGCGGATGGGATCGAGGCGGGTAAGACCAACATCAAGTACAAGGACGTCAAGATCGGTCAGGTGACGGCAGTGGAGCTGCATGATGATTACTCCAAGGTGATGGTGACCGCTCAGAATGCGGCCAAGGCGGAGATCGATTGGAGCGCCGAAACGCCGTGGTCCCATCGGTGCCGAGCACCCTGCCGGAACTGGCGGCCAGGGTCACGGGTATCCTCGCGAAGCTGGACAAAATCCACTACGAGGCGATCGGCATCGACATCGAGAAGACCATCGAGACGCTCAACGAGGCGATCGATCACATCGACGCGGGGATCACGCCCGGGCTGAAAAAGGCAAACGGCGAGCTTCGCCGCGTGCTTGCAACCGCCAATCGGGTGCTCAAGGACACGGACGCGACCCTGCTCGGCGAGGACGCTCCCGGCCAGCTCGAGCTACGCGACGCCATGCAGGAGGTGGCGCGCGCCGCGCGCTCGGTGCGCCTGCTCAGCGACTATCTCGAACGCCATCCCGGCGCGCTGCTTCGGGGCAAATCCGGGGAGAAACCCTGATGCGCCGTCTCGCCGCTCTCATCGCTCCGGGGATGGCTCTGATACTCGCCGCGGGCTGTGCCTCGCCGCCATCGCGCTTCTATACCCTGAGCGCCACGGACACAGCGGCCGCGCCTGCGTCCTCCCTGTCCCTTTCCGTTGGTCCGGTATCCGTTCCGGCCGCGGTCGACCGCCCCGAGATCGCCGTCGCCACCGGAGCGAATCAGGTACGCCTCGATGAATTCAATCGCTGGGCCTCGCCGTTGAAGGATGAGATCTCGCGCGTGGTTGCCGAGAACCTCATCGCCATGCTGGGTACCGGGAGGGTAACCCAATCTCCCCAGACCTTGACCAGGGATACCGCTTATCGTGTCTCGATCGAGGTGTAGAGATTCGAATCGGTGCCGGGGGGGCATGCCAGGCTGGACGCGGTTTGGACTCTGCGCCGTGTCAGAGACGATAGGCCCAGGACAGGGCGCACGAGCGCGCAGGAGCAGGTATCGACTCCCGGCTTCGACGGGCTCGCAGCCGCGCACAGTCGAGCTGTTGCACGCCTGAGTCGTGATATCGCAGACGCCGTTCGGGCGTTTGAGGGTGTCTTGCGCTGACGGAAGCGAAGCCGCAATCGCAACCCGCACCTTCATCATCCCCGGCGATACGGGCGTCAAGCGGGATTTACGTTGTCTATTCCTCGCCAAAACCCGCGCGCAGCTTCTCCTCCTGCTCTTTGGTCAGGTTGGACTTGATCAGCGTGCCAATATGGCCTTTGAGCTCATCCTCGACCTTATCCAGCGTTACCTGCCCGGTAAGCAAGAACAAGGCGGATGTCCCTTCCGTTACCTGGTCGCGAACCGATTTGATGAAGTCGTCGTCAACGCCGTAGTCACTGAAGTGGCCTGCCAGAGCCCCCATCGCTGCGCCCACGGCCATGCCGAAGAAAGGAACGAAAAACAGCAGCCCGAAGAGCATTCCCCAGAAAGCGCCGCTAAGTGCCCCGGCCCCGGCCAGATTGACGGCCTGTTTGGTTTTGGGTTTCTTTTTGCCTTGCGGCCATTCGACAATGGCGGCATCTGTAATCTCAATGAGATGCTGCTTTTTCAAACCTTCCAACTTGGCCAGCACTTCACGCGCGCCGGTCGCGGTATGGAATTTCCAAACGGTAAGAGCGGCCATGTTTCATACCTCTTGCTTGATCAATGTTTTTGGTCGATACGACTGGGAGCGGGCACGGCTTCCTTGAATCGGTTTCAGGTTCATCGGGTCCGGTCGCCAAGGTTACCGTGAAAGAACATCCTGTAGGGTGGACAAGCACCGCGCAGTCCACCAGCAAAGTCGGTGGATTTCGCTACGCTCATCCACCCTACCGCTTTCATTTCCCGGGTGATGCCAGCCCGATACATGATCGTTAGGTGCTAGTATTCTTGCCTCGCTGAACAGGTACCATTTACTCGCCGAACCGTCGGCGTAGGGAGTCCAACCGTACAGTGAGAGTGCGGGAGACCGTACCATCGACGGAAGGCTCGATCAAGGCTGACCGCGATTGCAAGACCCTCGTATTTCCTCGTAATCTTCGGCCAGCAAAGGTCCGCGTCCAATAGGGGCGTTCCGGTACGATCGAGCGGGCAAACGAGAGCACCTTTCAATTCGAGCAAGCCGTGAACCGCTGCTGTATGCAATACGGATCTACAGGCGCATGAGCAGGCTCGAGCTCTGATCCCAAACATGCTCTAATCCGCTGGCGGCACTGATTAATTTCTTGTGGGACATACAACACAGAGAGAAAATACAAATTCTTTCGAAGATTACCAATGAAGAAGCACCCCGCAGGGGTCTGAACGAAAGGAGCAAAAGAGACATGATTATGGGTAACAAGAGCATGAGCATAGTGCTAGCCATATCCACGCTGCTGGTTGCGGCGGGTTGCGCGGAAATCCAGAAGTCAAACGCAATAGCCACAGAGCGGGAACTAGCCGCCGCCGGATTCCAGATGAAGTTCGCCAAGACCCCTGAGCAAGTCGCCAAGGTCGGGTCGCTGCCGCAGCGTAAGCTAACGCACACCGCTGGTCCGGATGGCCAAAATCTTTTTTTGTGGGCCGACGCCACCGACTGCAAGTGTCTCTATGTGGGGACCGAGGCGGCCTACGACCGCTACGAGCAACTTTCAATCAACCAGCAGATTGCGATCGACAACGAGATGGCCGCGATGAATTGGGGCGCCTGGGGTGCCTGGGGACCTTTGTGGTAGACCACACGGCATCAGGCCGAAGCGCGAGCCCGCATCCGCCGCTGTCTCCTGACTCGGAACGGCCAAACGCTGACCTAATAATCATCACGAACGGCGTCGCGCGCCCGAACATGAAAGCGTGATCGCCATACCGGTTTCTCACTCCCCAATCGCTTTCGGAGGGAGAGGGAAACATGGAGCGCTTTCGGCGCGCTTTTTTTAAGCCTGGTGTCCACCATCACGACGAGGACCAACCATGACGCTCGACCTACCCCGGAGCTTTCTTCTCGCCGTCACCACCCTTGCGCTTCCGAGCTGCGGCGGCGGTCTCGTCGCACCCGAGGGTCCGCAATCGGATGCGTTCCGTAATCAGCTGTCTGCCAACTGCGGCAAGCTCAGTATCGGAAACTAACCAATCGACTATCGCTTGGATGTCAAGATGAGCATGGCTCCGGCGATCAGACCCAGCGGCGTTACGTAGTTTTCGGTGCCGAGACGGGACCACTCCATTGGTGTCAGGAAACCGGCCACCACAAAGGCCGCCAACAGCAACATCTTGACGGCATTAAAGAGGTTCTCGGAGCGGACGACGAGGCCGGCGGCAAAGACGTTGACGATGACCAGCCCGACGATTACGGCGCTGATCAGGACGTGAAGCCAGAAGCCTCTATCCGGCGCCGGGAAGAAGACGGCGCCATAGCTTCCGAAGGCGTAAGCATAGACCGCAAGCAGTACTACGTAGCTGAGCAGTAGGAGTATGTTCGCGTCCCCGGTCACCAGACCACCGCCGAATGCCTCGTTCAGAAACGCGACCGAGCCGCCTTCTCCCGGGTAGCGTAGCGTCAACTTCAGATAGGAGTAGCTGGTCAGTAGTGCCACTATCCCTGCGATCACGAAGGCGGTTGGGGCCCCTCCTCTCGTGACATTCACCGTGAGTCCGGTTACAGCAAAGACACCTCCGCCGACCATGCCTCCAATGCCGATGGACAATGTGGAGAATGTACCTAGCTTAGGGTCATTGTCGGAACGCATCGGATCCGAGACTCCTCGCTCGCAACATTGAGATTCCTGATGAAGGTGCGACCTATTCGTGATCAGAGAGGGGTCTCAAAGATGAATGAACTGCGGCCGATGATCCGACCACCGCCGTCAATCACCTCTACCTCCCATCCCCCGTTCCACTCGGGCTTCATCTTGTTCGTCGACCAAACCGGATCGGCGTCACGTTAAACATCGAGCTTCGCCGTGGCCATCACTGCGCCGTTGTATTTCCACCGGTGGGTGACCGTTTGACCGGACATTCCTTCCAGCTCGGTAAAAAAAACTACTTCGGAACTGTGTTCTCGATCTCCGTATGAAAATCCGTCGGCTCCCCATCCACGACGGCGGTGGTGAAGACCGCTTTGGCGACGCTTCCGGTCGCGGTCGCTTCTGCTGCAATCGCCGCGTTCTCGGCGCCTGTCGGTGTCGCCTCCGTCGCCTGCGCGTGAACGGCGCCCGCGGCCAACAAGATTGGCAAGACGGTTACAGCTACCAGGTTACGCATGGTTTTTACCGAATTCATTGATCCGATCCTTTTCACCGCCGAAAGCGATATCTTTCGCGTTGTGTACCGTGCCGGCTTTCGATCGGGTTAGATTGACGTCTGCAGCTGTCAATGACGGTTTACCAGAACACGCACGGATGGATGACTCTATCAGATTTGGGATTCGGATGCGGGCGGGCACGTTGCTTTGAGAAGACAAACACGACTGAATCGGTCAAACTGACCAGTGGCGGTACCGAGGAAATGGTCCGGAGATCGCGGCGAGAAATCAAAGCGGTACGGGCCAAAGAGTCGGGACGAGACAGACCGCAACAAGAAGCAACACCACAGAAGACGCAGTCCGACTCTCAGGATCCGATCCTGCACATCTGTCGCAAACCCTAAAAGGAGAAACGCAATGTCTGACATTGAAAAGATCGAAATCGCTCGCTACCACCGTGAGGTCGTTGCAGACATGAATCACATGGTTGCGAAGTATTGCCGAATCATGGCATGGGAGGTACCCGAGCTCGACGAAGGGGAGGCACGTGGTCTCATTATCGGTGCGATGAAAGAGGCGCTCGCCCAGGTCGAGGGTGACAAGTAATTCACAAATGTTTCGACTATTGCGGGGTTCCCCTCATGAAAGCGACCTGCTGCATGCTTCCGCTTCTGCTTCTCGGCTCGTCACTGGCGCTCGCGCAAGGTACACAGCCGCCCTTGGACATTGCTGATCCAGCATCCTTCGACGCCAAGGGTACCTGTCTTGCGGGGTGCCAGCAGGTCTTCACCGATTGCAAGACACAATGCGACAACAGCCGCGCAACGGCCCGGGAACGCCACTTCGACACGCCGGATCTCCCGGTAGCGGATTGCGTCGCTGACTGCGAAGAAGACCTTAGGTTGTGCAAGGACGACTGCTGATTTGGCGACGCGAGCATAGGCAAGAGTCACTCAGGCGACTTCCCGTACTCGGAGAGACGCGCGAGGTCGCCGAACCGGAAGCCCCCCGGCTTTACGGGGGGCGCAGATTGTTCGGCAGCTCCGGGAGTCCACCAGGGAAACTCTGCAAGGAGAAAAGTGAGTATGATGTTCACTGTTTTAGGTTCGGCACGTCGCAGCCTAGCTGCGTGCGGGACAGCTTGGAGGATGGCTTTCAACCCGGCAAGGCCAGTCATACTGATGCTGCAACCGACCTGATCAAGGACTTGACTGTTTATTCAACCTGAAAAACGGGGAGAATTCGGATGATCAAGAGCTATTGGAAAATGACCAGCGGCGTCCTGTTGGCTGCAACGTTGTTAGTCGCTGGCTTGGCGCTGGCGGAGGATGCGAAAAAGCAGTCCGGGACGGTTGCGATCGACGAGACACAATTCGCTTTCATTCTGGGCGGCAGTGTCGGCGGTGGTACGTTGACGTTCGATGGCAAGCAATATCCGTTCAAGGTCGGCGGCCTCACGGCGGGCGCCAACGTGGGTGTGTCGAAGATGAGCGCCGCCGGTGAGGTCTACGATTTAGAAGAGGTGTCGAAATTCCCTGGTACCTACACCAAGCTGGAAGCGAGCGTCACACTGGGCGGCGGTGTCGGCGGCTTGCATCTCAAGAACGAGAATGGTGTGATCATGCGTCTGGAGTCGCGAACCCAAGGCTTGCAGTTGAACGTAGGTTCTGCCAGCGGCATCAAGGTCACGATGGAATAGTGATTTTCGCCTAGGGAAACGCTGATTTATTGCGTTTCCCGCGCGGGGCACGATGCCCCGCCATTTTCGACGCCCGTAGGGCGTTGAAGATGAAGGCATTCGGAGATCGCAATTTTCGAATGCAAGCTAGGCTGAGCTCGCTATACAAAGGCCCCTTGTGGGGCCTTTATTCTCATTTTCCGTCTTCGCGGACCCCGGGCGGTACACTTCGTGCTGCGGGACCAGCCCCGCAGCATGCGGTATCGGGGCCGGATCGAATAGGCCGACCTCAGCGCCAAACCGCTCGCCGCCACGCCCGCTAGCGGGCGCGAGCGAAGGACAGCGGGGTCAGAGGCATACCGATGATGTCGATAGAGAGCGATGCCAACCCGGCGTTTGCTGGGATCTTGCCTTCCAATTGCTGAAGAGTCGGCAGAAAGCCTCGTCTTCAGCATGAGCGAGTAAGGCGAAGCAGACAAGGACAAGGGATATGAACAGCTTTGGCATCATTGCTCTTGTCGGCTCGCGCCGAGCGGGTGCACGCGAATGCAAGCACGAGCGGTCTCGCTACTCGGTTCCCGCTCCCGGTATCAGCAGCGTCTGGCCCGCGATGATCTCGGTGCCACTGAGGTCGTTCTCCTGCTCGATGGCTTGTACGGTGGTCCCGAATCGGCGGCTGATTTCCAACAGGTCGTCCCCCGGCGCAATGGTGTATACGCCTGTTTCGGGATTCAAGTAGCCCGTCGCATGCTGTGGCGGGATGTAGATGACGGTTCCAACCGTGATCTCGTCGGTCTCCAACCCGTTGCTGACAAGGATCTGCTCGGCGGAGACGTCATAATTTCCGGCGACAGTCTGGATGTCGTCGCCCTCCGCCCAGGTGTACGCGACGAGGTCTTGATCGATGGCGTTTGCCGAGCCCATCACCGCGAGCAGCGCCGTGTAGAGGACGAGTTTCTTCAGCTTCATCGTAATCTCCTTGGTTTTGGTTTCGATAGGGTGCATTAGGGACGTCCCGCGGTGGTACACCCCGCCCGCCGCCGCAGACGCTGGTCCTTCAGTCAGCGATCCTATCTCAAAATCGTCTCACCTTAAGCTGAGCGATATCTGCCAGTCGGCGCCCTGCGTCAGCCTGGGGTCGACCCGATCTAGGGCACTTCCCACTCCAGGATGCGGTGGTACTTCTTCAACATGTGCCGCATGTCTTCCCGGATCTCCCGGTGATAACGCGCGATCTCGATCGTCTCGAGATCAGTCATTGATGCCCTCCTCTCATTTCATTTCGCGCAGCCCCGACTGCGCAAGTCGTTGGGCTCGAATCAGGCAGTTGCCTGGGTCCCAGTGGTGGTATCCGCACGTCCCGCCTTGCGCGCGGCGAGGGCGACAAAGACGTAGGACCACCCATTTAGGATCAGCTCAATCGCCACGAACAGACCGATCACCCACAGGCCTGATACCGGCCACTGCAGATAGATCATTCCGCCGAGCAGGATGGACACGATGCCGGAGAGCACCGACCAATACCATCCGGCGGCAGCCTTGCGGTGCTGTATGCCCATGGCGATGCGGATGACCCCGACGGCGATCAGGATACCTGCCAGCACCAGGGTCAGTACGCCAGAGGCGAGCACGGGGTCCATGATGATCAAGATGCCCGCTGCGACATAGAGGAGCGCAATGAGGTGCTCGGAGCGCGCATTTTAGACCGCTTGCTAGCCGTCCGAGACAACCTCACCCGGAGCGGCCGCAAAGCAACCATTACCGCCTTGAGGACATATCACCACATAGCTCGTACGCTTGCCGCATCCCTTCACCCCGACCGTGTACTCATCACGCGCTATGCTCATCGCGTAAGTTCCTTCCACCGGCGGTTGGATCACCTCGCGGGAGATCACCTCTCCCTGAGCGCTCGGGCAATTGAGCTCGAACTTCCCTCGGGCAACGGCCGTCTGGATCGCGAGTCCTTGACCGGCATCCAATAACTGGGTCTCGGTGGCACAGCCCGTAACAACGCAGACAGCGCCGAGAATCGTTAGCGTTTTTGACATCATCGATTTCATGTTCATCTGAATCAGCTTCACTTGTTGTTGGATATGCTCACGGGACCTCGACAGATCCATTCCTTGGATTCTGCGAGGGCTTCCACGGCTACTTCGTGAGCTTGTCCCATTCCGCTTCGGCCTTCTGCCAAAAGGTCTCCTTGGGCGTCTTTTCGCATGCCCGAACGACGAATGGAATCACCGTCTCCACGCCCTCCACGCCCATTTCCTCGGCGTCGGGTTGGCCATGCTTCCCGTAAGCGACGGCCCAGTAAACCGCCTTCGGCTGGAAGGTCTCGTCGAGGCCGATGAAGTCCTTGCAGGTCATCATGGCGAGCGGCTTGCTCGCTACGGCGTGGTGAGCTGCCGGCTTGGAGGCGCCGCCGACCGATAGCTTCTGCCCTGTCTTCACCTCGTTCGAGGCCAGACCATTGTGCTTTTTGAGGCTCTCCACGGGAACTTCAAACCGCTCGCTGATCGCGAACAAGTCATCGCCCTCGACCACCACGTAGGTGGCCGTAACCGAATCGTACGTGCCTTCGGCATGGGTACGTGGCCCCTTGTCTGCCCCCAGCGCCGCTCCGACCACAAGCAGCGAGGCCAAGGCCGCGGCGGCGGCGCGTCTGGCGAGCAGGGCTGCAGCATAGGTCATGACTGAATTCATCTTCACGAAGTATCTCCTCTTTGGTTCTTCAGAAGTCCTGGGGGCCCGGGAAAGCCCTCCGCTTACGGCGACGCTGCATTCTCCAGTACCATTTTTCACCCCAACTGGGCTCGAGGGTAGGCAACGAATTCTCGCTGTGTGCAGCCTATTCTGCCAATACGACAATCCATACGGCGGCGACGGCCATGCGGGCGAGGGCAACGGGAACCCCGGCACTGGCGAGCTCGCCGAATGAAATTTTCACTCCACGCCTCGCCGCCTGCTCGACAACGGTTATCCTGGCGAGGCTGCCGAAGGCGATCAGATTGCTCGCGAACCCGGTCCCTAGGGTAAGCGCGGCGCCCAGAGTATCGCGACCGCCGCCCGCATCCAAGTACGGGACGAGCAACATTACCGCCGGGTTGTTGCCGACGATTTTGCTGAGCGCCGAGACGACGAAAAACAACGACAGAGGCTGATACTCCTAAGAAACGCATCATGTCAGACTTCGATCGTGATCGGGCTTCGGGCGACTGGCAAAGCCGGTGATCCGCGCTGCGAGCCAAGGGGACGAAAAACGTCGGACGCCAAAGCGTCCGACGCACCCTTGTTGCACAAGAGTCAGGGCTGCAGCTCGATCTCGCCCGGCCGCCAGGTCTGGTTGAACCAGGGCTCCAATGGGCCGTAGAGGCGCAGTATCATGAACCAGCCCTTGCCCGGGATCGTCTGTACCCAGTTGTTCTCCATGCCCTCGGGGGCCTTGGGGCCGAAGAAGACATCCACCGAGCCGTCGGCGTTGACCGTAACGCCCGCGTTCTGGCTGCTCACGCTCGGGGCCTGCTGATCGGTCTGCAGCATCGAGCGGGTCTGGGTGTCGTAGACGATCACAGACCAGAAGTCCTTGACCGGGATGTTCGGCGGCAGGTGCAGCTTGTAGGTCTTGGCGCCATCGAACGGGTTACCGTCCGCGTCCAGAGCGGTCCAGGGATATTGGGACCCCTTGCCGACCATCTTCTCCTCCATCGCGGGGGTCACGCCGGTGGCGAAGAAGTAGAAGAAGGCGGCCCCGTCCAGGTTGCTAACGCCCGGCGAGACCTCGAACTTGTAGCCGCCGAAGAATGGCAGGCGCCACTGGCTGTCCGGGTAGAAATAGGCGTCCTTTTCGCGCATCTTGAATGCCAAGGCGCGCGCGGTCACCGCGCCGATGTTGGCCGCATCCGTCAGGATCTTCTTCATCCGCTCGTCGGGGTTGAAGGGTTTGCCCTTCTCGATACCGATGGAGGCGAAAAGGCCCAGCGTGGTGGGATCGGAGCCCTCGCTCGGCTCTTCTTGGATGACCTGGCTCAATAGCTCCCAGAAGCTGTAATCGCCGGGGAAGACGAAATTCGAGGGGATGCCCGAGGCATTGGCGAACTTCACCGGGGCGGGATTGGCGGCATCGGCGAGCGGATAGATCTTCAGGGTCTTCTTGACCGACTCGACACCCGGCTTGGGCGATCCATCCACGAGGAAGGTTCGGAAGGGTGCCCAGTTGCCATAGGTGCTCGGGCGTACGACGAAATAGCCTTGCGGAACCTCACCCTTGTAGCCTGGAGGCAGGATCAGATACTTACCGCCCTTGCCCTTGTCGGGACCGGTGATACCGATGTCACTGACCCAGCGATACCAGAAGTCGTCGATGGCGCCTAAGGACATCGGCGGAACCTCCAGCACGACCGGTTCCTTATGAGTATCGATCCAGATGAAGTTGTAGATGGTGTTGTCGTTTGCTGTCAGCTCCACGGTCTTGGGATCGACCAACTGCTCCCAGATCACGTCGGTCTGGTTGTCCGGACCGAACTTGCGCAGCGAGTCGCGCATGCTGGCTTGATTGACCATGGGAATAGCCAGCATGTAAGCCTGCAAGGCGCGTGAGCGATCCAGGTTGTCGTAGATTATTTCGATGGTGTCTGCGTTCGGAACGCCGTCGCTCAGGTGCAGGGTACCGAGCGAGGTTTCGAGCGTGTTGGGCGTGGGAACGCCCGGCGCGATCGGTGTGGTCATCTTGTACTGAGTCGCCGCAGATGATCCAGACGTTCCGGCGACGACCAGCTTCTGTCCCACCTCGATCTTGTTCGAGGAAAGCTTGTTCTGCGCCTTCAGATCGTCGACCGAAACCTCGAAGCGCTCGCCGATCGCGATCAGATCATCGCCTTCGACGACCACATAGGTGGCGGTAACCGTCTCGTATTGCCCCTCCGCATGGTGGCGGGGGCCCTGGTCGGCAGCCATGGCGCTGCCGACGCTGAAGCAGCCGGCAAAGGTGGCCACCAGTGCAAGGGTGTTGAGTGTGTGCGTGAATCGACCGATGTTCATGGTTCCTCCGAACTAGTTGGCGGTCTGTGAAGCCGTTCACCACGGATCGCCGCTCGACTGGCCTCTAGCGAGGGCGTCCCGCGTATCTCGATTGGGGTCGGATCCGCAGTTTCGACCGGCCAGTGGAGCACCACTTGAAATCTCGGGCTCACGGGACACCCGGAATCTTATCAGCGATTGGCGTTATTATGTTTTGCAGTTTCGGCCACTAGGTTTGCCCGGTGGGCGACATGGCAAGATCAATACCACGCCCATCTCAACCGCGTTTAGGGGCTTCTCACACGCTTGTTGCCTCTGTGACGGACGACGTGCGCATCGGACCCATTCTTGCGATCCCGGCTGTCTTGAGGGAGCTGGGAGTTGCGCCGAGGCAGGTATTCGCCGAGGCTGGTGTGGATCTGAGTCTGTTTGACGATCCGGATCGGCGCGTCGGAATGCGAGCACTTGGACGGTTGCTCGAATGCTGCTCCGCCACGACGAATTGCAGCCATTTCGGGTTGCTGGTCGGCGAACGCTTCGATTTGAAGGGGCTGGGCTCCATCGGCATTCTGATGCGCAAC
>JAJDOL010000213.1 GCA_022340195.1 Chromatiaceae bacterium | reverse complement strand
GAGGATAATTCCCTTTCCAACCTACTTGCTACAGCACATTGCTAAATATTTCAAAGACATCCTCAAACGACACACCCACTGAAGCAGTATTTCGCACAATTTCGTTGGCGATCGGTCGATAGTCTTTCAGCTTTGCTACCTCCGCTACACGTCCTGGAAGTACTTATGCGCTTTGGAATCTGTATGCTCAACGTCGGTTCTTAAGAAAATCATCGATTGCTGCGACAAGATCAGAAAAATCTTACAACGAAACCATCGAAGGACTACGTCGGAATGTTCCATCTATACTGTAATGAGATGGAGGCAATGCAGCTGCGAGGAAGCTCCAATGACGAAACGGCCGTATACGGCTCCTACAGCACGAAAGATTGATACCAGTGAACCCGCCATCGTTGCAGAGATTAAACGTTTCGAACGTCTGGTTCGGGATGCAAAAGCGGAAGGGAATAATCCAGTCAAGGCGGAAACAGCCCGGCAGATGTTGTTGTTTTTCAGGGAGTTGATGGGTGAGAATAAAGAAAAAATGAGCTGTGCGAAGCTCGCGGCAAACTGCATATTCGCTAACATTAGTGCCGAGGCGCTCGCGCCGATTTGTGATGCCGGCGAGGTTGTCAGCGCCAATCGCGACGATCGAATCATCGAAGAGGGAGAAGTAAACGCCTATGTGTACCTCATACTGAGCGGTGAAGTCGAGGTGTGCCTTCCCGAGATTCCAGAACGGCTTTCTGCTGTTCGTCTAGGTACGCGCGGTGCGGGAGCTTGTATCGGCGAATATGCGTTCATCGACAAGAAACCGGCATCCGCTACGGTAACAGCGACGATGCCAACCGAGCTGTTCAGGATTCCCTGCGAAGCGCTAGAAAGTCTGTTGGACGCGAACAAAAACCTCGAGCGCATCGTGTACAGGAATATGCTCCTGAAACTGATCGACCAAGTCCGGACTTCTGACGCTGAAATGGACCTGTTCTTGGTCCCCTCGTAATCGCCTGATCAAATTACCGATTCTTCCTCCAATTCTCGCTAACGTCTGTCGGTGGAGCTCGTACCACACCCCGCGATACGCCGTGCGCCACCCTCGCGTCTTCTGCGATTAGATCGCCGTCTTTTTTGCTGACTCGACACCGAGAGCAGTCAAGACCTCGATGAGTCTCTCCATACCCTCGGTGACAATCTTCCGTTTGGTCGGATCTTTGCGACCCGCTTCGAGCCACTCCTTGACGTCGTCGATGGGGAGACACGCCCGATGGCCCCTCGCGTAGGCAACCTGGCACGCAAGTATGCGTAGACCGTCCTGAAGCTCGTCCGGCTGTGCAGCCCACAGGAGGTCTTCCGATTTGTTCAACGCGGTCACGAAATCATCTGTTTGCATTGAGTCTCTCCGTCGGTGTGCCCTGTTCGCCGCAACCACGATCGCATAACCAATTTACGCGCTAGACTGATTTGAAAATCCGATAGCGCATGGATTGGCACAACAGGGATTAATGTGTATACGTTCAACATGGCTCATTACCTCCATTCCTACCCACTCCACAGGGGCGCCGTCCCCGTCTCCCATGGATGGCTGTCTCCACTCAGGCAATAAGTGCCCCTCTATTTCATTAGACCATCCAAGAAGAACCGCCACGCCAATTAGGCGACGGCATTCTGACCAAGGTCAATATAGTGGACCCCGGATTTGAGCAGGGCAATCGCATCAAGCTTTTCTAATATTGCTCATTGCCCCGGCTGCTCAAACAACAGGTCAGCGAGGTAGCTCTCGTCCCAACCGGCCTTGAGGCGTTTGTTTTTTGATTCCGAGCTTGGTGCTCGTGTCGTTCTGCAGAAGTCCGAGGGCGATATGGCGCAAAACAGCCGCATTTTCCGCGGCATTGCGTTCGCACAATGGGGTCTGAAACGTCGCCCACACCAAACGTAACAGAGCCTCAAAACCTTCGCCTGGAGATATTCTGCGAAGGAGGTCACGCCAGAGGTCCGACATTCGGGCTAGTCTTCCCGAAAGCCCCCGACGCCTCTGATGCAAGAGATCTAGATCATGGACACAGCCATAACCAGCGACAGCAATCACTTCGCGCAACCTAGACTCAATCGTAGTCTTCGCTCGACGGAGTCCCGAACGGAGGGCACAGGTAGCGCGCCAGCAACCCTCGAAGCAGCGAAACAGAGCTCGGATATAGAGACTGCTAATGAGATCGTTTCTCGTCTTCTGGGTGCGCAAATCGTTGAACACCCTCTGCCGCCGATTGTCGCTCGCTTTATAACGACTCATTGCCGTTTTTATCTTATAGACCTTTATTTTGCTGAGGGAGACCACGGCCAGAACTGGCGCAACGCCTTGGAGGAAACAGAGAAGCTGATATGGAGCCTTCAACCCAAACAGGATAAAGACGACCGTAAGCGGCTATTTGCGCTCCTCCCGGATTTGTTTCAATGGGTACATACCGTGTTAAAGTCGCAACGACTAACCGCTACTGACGAAGACGCGTTTTTTGCAGAGTTAGCTCGGCTTCATGCCGTGGCCTTGCGTCCGCAAGAGCAATCGATTGGCGCTTCTCGCTCTAGCGAAGTTATCGATTTTTCCGCAAGCGCCAAACCAATCGAAACCCAAAACGATTCGGCCGCGACAAATGACTCCGTTACTCAGCGTGAGGCGCTACTCCCTCAAAAATCCCGGAAAGACGAACCACCAAAGATTGATAACGGCGGTTCGGACCAACTTTCTAACCTGCGAATCGGAAGTTGGGTAGAGTTCTCGAACGAGCGCTCTACAACACGCGTGATGCGCCTGAAGTGGATTAGCGGACAAAAGAGCGCTTTGCTCTTCGCGGATCATCACACCGAGGGCGAGCTTTTCGTTACCGCAAAACGGCTCAACGAACGCTTGCTTGAAGGATCCGCACGCGTTTTGAAATAGTCCACTGTTTGGTTTTGTTCTCGAGTCGATTACATCGCGAACACTTGACGTGAGCACGTTCCCGGATGCTCCTTGGGGTCGGGAAGAGACCTAGCCAGCCTTCAGCCCATAGAACTTATCGATACGCCATGCAGAGATTTTATCGGGCCGGTGTTGGCGGATCGCTTAAAGGTTTCAGAACGGCCATAAGCAGACTAAACCGAAGCACCTCGGCAATCCTTTTTGTGGCAAGAAGGCTACGCACCTTCGTGTGAATCATCAGCTGCACGGGTCCGTGCAACCAACCCGAACACTGACTGACCCCCAACGACGGCTCGACGCTGTTTGCTGCCGCTGACGGTCGGACTCTCGGAAGACCGCTCATGTCGCAACGCGGTCACCGGGAACGAGGTCGGCGATCACGATCACCGCCTCGAAAGCGGACGCCGATTCGATAAGGCTCGGCGGCAGATAGACGCTGCAAGGGGCTTCCGCCCATCCCAAGCACGGGAGGTGGTGGGAGACCTACCACTCAACGGTAGCTGGAGAACCTTATTGGCAGCAGACCGGCACTAACCGGAAAGTTGGAGCAACCCATTCAGCGTTGGATGTGCTGACCGAACTGATCTCTTCCCCCGATATTAGGGGTTGAGCTTAAACCATTGCGCTGATCCATACTGTTTGGACAAGCCTTTTCGGGATTGGGACTGTTTCATCCCCCAGGCTTAGGGCTCGCGAATTAATAACTTCCGGTTTTGGGGCGTCGAGGCGCCTGTCTGGCAAGGCGCGGAAGGGGGCGCATACTTGCGGTATGTAACCCTTTCCGCAACACAGCCAGGCGGGATGGATCGGCGGTCCAAGTTCGGGAGTTATTGTTTCGCGAGACCTTAGGTCATTGACAGTGCGGTCGAACGCACTTCAGCTGCGGGCATACTCGGAGGCGCGGCGGATTTGCTCCTCGGTCGGTCGCACGCCGGTGTACAGGGCGAATTGTTCCGCCGCCTGCAGGGCGATCACCTCGGTCCCGGTGATGACGGCCTTGCCGGCTGCCCTTGCATACCGGATGAGCGGGGTTTCAGGCGGAAGGGCCACCACGTCGAATACGAGCGAGGCCTGGTCGATGACCGCCGGATCGAAGGCGAGGGTCTCGGCGTCGGGACCGCCGGCCATACCGATGGGGGTGGCGTTGATCAGCACACCTGGCGAGCCGTCGCCCAGCTCCGCACGCCACTCGTATCCGTAAGTCCTTGCCAAGGGTCTGCCAGTAGTTTCGTTGCGGGCCAGGACGATGCCGGATCGAAAGCCAACGTCGCGCAAGGCGCCGGCCACTGCCTTGGCCATGCCCCCGCTGCCGCGCAGGACAACAGGCAGGTCGTGCGGCAGCCGCTGCTGCTTCAGCAGATGAACGACCGCGATGTAATCCGTGTTGAAGCCATGCAGATGGCCCTGGTCATTGACGATGGTGTTCACCGATCGGAGCGCTTTGGCCGATGCGTCCAACTCGTCCAGATAAGGAATGCACGCCTCTTTGTAAGGCATGGAGACCCCGCAGCCGCGGATGCCGAGCCCGCGGATGCCGGCTATAGCCGCCGCCAGATCCTGGGTGGTGAATGCCTTGTAGACGAAGTTCAGCCCCATCTCCTCGTAGAGGTAATTGTGAAAACGGGTGCCGATGTTGCTGGGTCGGCCTGCCAGGGAGATGCACAGGCGGGTATCTTTATTGATGTGTCGCGACATGGTTTCGTTGACCTACTCGAGACTGCGCGCGACCGCGCAGGTACTTGGCGTCGTCGCTGACGCAGGCGTCGCAAAATCCGATGCGCGCCCCACCAGCTAAGGAGTGCTTTCCCGCAAACAGAGGGCTCGAAATGAAGCGCATGGTACTGCATGCTAGAGCGAAAGCGAGCACAGGCTGCTCTTCAGCGTGTCAGCGGAGCTCACCAGCGCCCGGTGCTCGTCGTCTGACAGTGGTATCTGCAGCCTTTCGCCGGCTCCCTCGATGCCTACCCGCACGGGTATGCTGAGACAGACGTCTTCTATCCCGTACTCGCCGCGCAGCCTTACGCTGATGGGCAGAACACTGCC
>JAJDOL010000202.1 GCA_022340195.1 Chromatiaceae bacterium | reverse complement strand
GCCAAAAATATCGACAGAATATGGCGCTTGCGCGCACCCACTGCCTTGAGAAGTCCAATTTCCGATGTGCGCTGGTAAACGGATACCAGCATGACGTTCATGATGAGGATACCCGCAACGGCCAGAGAGATGGCACCGATTCCGCCAACCGTAAGCGTAAGCGCGACAAAGATGCGATCGAAGGTAGCCAGAACGGCGTCCTGCGCCACAATGGTCACGTCATCCTCGCCATTGTGGCGCACGCGCAGGATTTCCAGGATGTCGCGTTTCGCACGCGCTACCGACGGCCGGCTCTTCGCTTCGACCAGAATTCTCAAAAGGGACGGCGTATTGAACAGGGACTGCGCCGACGCCACGGGAATAATGACAACCTCGTTGAAATCGATTCCTACCGAATACCCTTTGTCGGCCAAGGTCCCGATGACCCGAAAGCGCCGGTCACCAAGGCGCAGCCACTTTCCCAACACACTTCCCGTTCCGAAGAGCGCGCGCTTGACCTCATGGCCCAAGACACAAACCGGCGTGCCGCGCGCCGGATCCCCCGCTGGGAGGAATCTCCCTTGGGCGAGCACCAACTGACGCACGGGAAGCAATTCGGCTGACGAGCCGAGAACCTGAATGTCCCGCTCCAAACCACCCGTAGAGGCAGAGGCCGCTCCCAGCACGAGCGGTGCGACCCGTTTGATGCCGGGGCTACGATAGAGCGCAATCGCATCCGCCAAGGTGAGCTCTCGGGGCGTTGCACCCCTGAGCATGGAGGGACTGTCGCCACTCGTCGCGGACTTTCCCGGAAGTACGACGAGTAGGTTCGTCCCGAGTGCGGTGAACTCCGAAACGATGAAGCGACGGGCGGCGTCGCCCAAAGAGGTCAGCAGCACCACTGAGGCAACGCCGATTGCCATCGCCAACAGCAGGAGCAAAGTGCGCAACCTGAACCCACGCAACGCCCCCAAGCTGAAGACGATGACATCTTCCAGCTTCATCGCTGGGCGGCGGGCGCAGAGATCTTCTCAGGATGATTCACGGCGGCCGCCAGCGGTCTCGGCGCTCTGGTGTCCGAGACCACTTTACCATCCACCAGGTGCAGCCTGCGTCCCGCTCGGCTCCCGATATCGGGGTCATGGGTAACCAGTATCAGGATGATGCCCTGCCGATTAAGGCCTTCGAGCGTCTCGATCACGTTGGCTCCCGCGGCGCGATCCAGATTTCCAGTGGGCTCGTCCGCGAGAATGATCTCCGGTTCCATCACCACGGCCCGCGCAATCGCGACACGCTGGCGCTGACCACCGGACAATTGATCGGGCCGGTGACCCGCCCGGTCCCTTAGACCCATCACATCCAACGCCCGCTCGACCCGTTCCCGTCGTTCGGCGGGGTCCATTCCCGCGAGCATCAGCGGAAGCAGCACATTCTGCTCGGCCGTCAGACGAGGTACCAGGTGAAAGGACTGGAAGACGAAGCCGATTTTGTTGCGCCTGACGTCGGCTTGCTGGTCGTCGCTCAGCTCGGTCGTGTCGATTCCGTCGAGCCGATACGCGCCGGCGTTGGGCCGATCGAGCAGGCCGATAATGTTCAACAACGTCGATTTTCCCGATCCGGACGAGCCCATGATCGAAACATAAGCCCCCGCCTCGAAGCCGAGGTCGATGCTCTGCAGTGCGTGAACTTGCTCGCCGCCGAGCTGAAAACAACGCTCGACACCTTCGAGCTCGATCATTGCGAGACCGATGTGTTGGTCGCCGGCGCGCCGTCCTCGACGCCGGGAGCATCGACCGATGTGACTACGAGATCGCCCTCGGCAACACCCTGCAGCACCTCTGTATAGTTCCAATTCGACAACCCTGTCTTCACCTCCCGCTCTCGCAGAACCGCCTCTTTGGTATCCAGGACGAACAAACGCTTGCCGTCGATCACACCCTCCGTCGGGACGCGCAACACCCGATTCCGCACCTCGATAATGACCTCGACGTCGGCGCTGTAGCCGGCAAGCAACTTGGCCATGTCGGCCTCGTTCTCGAACGCAACCTCGATATCGACGGTGCGCGCCTGCTTTTCGTAATCCTGCACAAAGGGCGCTACCCGTTTGACGCTGCCGTCGAAGGCAACGTCTGGGAACGCATCCAGCTTGATCCTCGCGGGCAACCCCGGTTCTACTCCTGGGGCGTCTACCTCGTCGATCGGGGCCGTGACGTAGAAACAGTCACTGGCGATGATATCGATCGTGGGCGGAGTCGGAATTCCGGGAGGTGACGGGGTGACGTACTGCAGCAAGTCTCCAGTCACGGTCGCAACCACACCGGCAAAAGGGGCGATGAGCCGCGTGCGGGCCACCTTGGCCTTGGCCACGGCGAGCCTCGACTCACTGACCATGACCCCGGACTTCGCGGCCTCGCACCGTGCGGCCCCTGCCTTGGCTTGCGTGACCGCCTTGTCGGTCTGATCGGCGGACGCGCCACCGCGCTTCTGTAACGGAACAAGCCGATCCGCTTCCCGCTCTGCGACTTCGGCCTCCAGGCAGGCCGCCTGAGCGCTGCTTTTTGCCTCGGCTAGCTGGCTCTGCGCGAGGGAGACCTCTGCCTTGACGTCGTCGTTCCACAACTCGAGCAGAAGCTGCCCTTCCTTGACGAAATCTCCCTCTTTGACCTCGAGCCGAGCAATCTGTCCGCCGACGCTCGGTGTCGGCGAGGAACGCATACAGGCCTCGACCGTCCCGGCGCGGGTATTGGCAACGATACGCTCCACGGAGCCATACTCAACGGGCTTGACGAGGACGTCAACAACCTCGATTTTGGTTGCCCGCCAATAGGCGAGCGCTCCCAGTCCTGCCAGGACCAGAAACAAAAGCATCCTGATAATGAAACGTTTCACTGCATAACACCGCCGCGAAAGCTGCCGCGAACAAGAAAAATCCCCGTCCCCGGATCATCCATCCGCAAGCCCCCGCTCGGCCGATGGAAACCGGTTGACGATGTCGGACTGCGTGAGGCCGAACTGTTCCAACCTGTATCTGTGAACTGACCTGTGCCGATCTTCGGCAATCCAATTCTCGACACCTGAGGATGCTGGTCCGTCGTAAGGAACTCCAAGGTACTTGTACAAGGCCTGGACGGTTCCTGTCTTGTCGCTTACCAGGTCCAGGTACTCTACACCAACCACCTTGTCCGGATACCTGATCAGGACTCCCATAGCCCTCTCGTAGGCGCGCGTCAGGTCAGTCACAATCTCCTGGCCCAGTGCAGAGGGATCGACGTCGTCGGAGTAAAGCCCTCGCAGGAGCGCGAACAGGCTGCAGGTCGAGGGTACGACCTGACAGGGATCACGCTGCGTAAACAGGATCCGCGCCTCGGGGAGGACCCGCAACAAGGGACCGAGCGACATCAGGTGGACCGGAGATTTCAAGAGCCACCGGGCACCGCCCCGTTGATGCTGGACGGCGAGCAATTGCCGACGGTAATCACGGTAGACGGGCTCCCAGGCTGCTTCATCGAGCTTCCACAGCCAATTCGTATAGCTGGGTACCCGGGCGAACATCGAATAGACCGGAGAAATGAAGCTGTTTGCCATCAACCAGGTGCATTCCTCCGGTCCGTCAGCGGAAAAAGCGTGCACGCCCTGCAGCTCGGGTACTAAGTGGTTAATGCCGCGAACGAGCCTTGCGGCCCGTTCGCGCCGTCTGTCCCGCGCGCCGCCACGGCTCGTGCCTGTATGCACCGGATACAGAGACTCCCAACCAAGCAAGGGGCGCGCGGCGGGATCCTGAGCAAGCAAGTTGTAGAGCAGCGTCGTGCCTGTGCGTGGCATTCCGACGACGATGAAAAGCGCTGCCAACGGTTGTTCGAGGGCGTCCGGGTGCTCGCGCAGATGCCGCTGCAGCAACAACTGGTTGCAGACGCCTCGGCACAGGACACCCCGCATCAAGTACCGACCGGACGCCGTCAAGGCCGCCTCCCGATTGAGCGCATCGACCAGCCTCTCCAGCGGCTCTAGAAAGTAATCGTCTCCCCAATCATCCAGTCCCGTGTCCCGGCGCGCCTGGTCCAGAAGTTGCCGAAACCCGAGCTTGCCGCGCCAACCGAGCGCCTCGGCCCGTCGC
>JAJDOL010000174.1 GCA_022340195.1 Chromatiaceae bacterium | reverse complement strand
GCTCCCTTCCCGCCCAGCAGATCTTTCATCTCTTTGGTCCCTTCGGATTTCGTCTTTCCGAAATAGTGGACGCGCTTCTTCGTTGCAATCGCCATTGGAATGCCTCTCACCTTGCATCTAAGGAGTGAATGTCGGGTCGGTGTCTGGGAAACGACATCTTCCCTTTGCCGACTGATTGAAAAACCGGATCTAGAGCGCCTTTAATTCTACCAGTAAGAAAGTGAGGAATATTACTACGAGATCAGTGTGCGTTCCTCTCAAAAACTTACGGCGACCGATCATCCCGGCAGGGAAGTGCCGGGATTCGGACAGGACGATGGTACCATTCAAGAAACTCTGTTCTGCCGGGTCTGTCTGTTGTGAACATCGTCATCCTGGGTGCCGGTCAGGTCGGCTCCTCCGTTGCCGAAAGTCTCGTCTCCGAGGCCAACGACATCACCATCGTCGACACCGATCACATGCGCCTGCGTTGGCTGCAGGACCGGCTGGACTTGCGCACGGTGACCGGCAACGCGGCTCTCCCCTCGGTCCTGTCGCGGGCCGGAGCGGCGGACGCCGAGCTGTTGATCGCCGTCACCCAGAGCGATCAGACCAACCTCTGTGCCTGCCGCACGGCATCCACCCTGTTCAGCGTACCGAGACGAATCGCCCGGCTACGCTCGCGGGACTATTCGCACTACCCCCAACTGCTGGATGCAAGCAACTTCGCCGTCGACTTCAGCATCTGTCCGGAGCAGATCGTCACCGACTACATCGTGAGACTCATCGAGCTCCCCGAGGCATTGCAGGTTCTGGAGCTTGCGGATGGGCTGGTGAGCCTGGTGGCCGTTCGCGCCTTCGCCGGCGGTCCCCTCGTCGGGCACCCCATCGCCGACATCCGCCGGCACATCCCCCACGTCGATGCCCGCATCGTCGCCATCTACCGCGGGGATCAGCCCATCATCCCCGCCGGTGATACCCTGGTCGAGGCCGGGGACGAGGTGTTCTGCCTGGCAGCGACGCGCGACATCCGCGCGGTGATGAGCGAGCTGCGGCGCCGGGACCGGCCGACCCGGCGCATTCTGATCGCCGGCGGCGGCAATATCGGCTTCCGACTGGCTCTGGCCACCGAGGACGACTACGGGGTCAAGCTCGTCGAGACAAATCGGGAGCGTGCCGAGTTCCTGGGCGCCAACTTGAGGCAAACGCTTGTGCTGGAGGGGGACGCCACGGACGAGGACCTGCTGGTCGCCGAGGGGATCGAGGACACGGATATGTTCCTCGCCCTCACCAACGACGACGAGAACAACATCATGGCGGCACTGCTGGCCAAGCGCATGGGAGCGCGGCGGGTCGTGGCCCTGATCAATCGGCGCTCCTATGCGGAGCTGATGCAGGCGCACCGCATCGACATCGCCATCTCGCCGGCGCAGATCTCCATCGGCACCCTGCTCGCCCACGTGCGCCGCGGGGATGTGGCCACCGTCCATCGCCTGCGCCGGGGGGCGGCGGAGTCCCTCGAGTTGGTGGTCCACGGGGATGCCGGCTCTTCGCAGGTGATCGGCCGGCGCATCGAGGAGCTGGACCTTCCAGAGGGGGTGACGGTCGGCGCCATGGTCCGCGAGGACAGGGCCTCAGATACCAGTCGGGTGGTGATCGCTCATCATGACGCCGTGATCGAGCCGGAGGATCACGTTATCCTGTTTCTCGTAAACAAGACCCTCGTGGCCAAGGTCGAGCGGCTGTTCCACGTCGGCATCACATTCATCTGAGGCAGGTTGCGCGATGGGCCGCGTTCTCCCCGTTCTGCGGGCGTTCTCTCTGATCCTGGCCATGTTCGCGGCGACCATGCTGGTCCCGCTGGCCGTCTCCTGGCTGCTCGGCGACGGGGCCCACTGGGCCTACGACGAGGCATTCCTCGTCACCGCCGCCACGGCCGGCCTGCTCTGGCTGGTGTCGCATCGTCACACGCGGGAGCTGCAGATCAAGGACGGCTTCCTCCTGGTCGTGCTCACCTGGACCTCCCTGCCCGCCTTCGCCTGCCTGCCCCTGCTCGTCTTCTTCTGGCCGCGGCTGTCCTTCACCGACGCCTACTTCGAGGCGGTCTCCGGGGTCACCACGACCGGGGCCACGGTGCTCAGCGGACTCGATGGCCTGCCCTACTCGATCAACCTCTGGCGCGCCGAGCTGGTCTGGCTCGGGGGCATGGGGCTCATCGTACTGGCGGTCGCCATCCTGCCGCTCCTCGGGGTGGGCGGGCGGCAGATGTTCAAGGCCGAGACCCCGGGACCCATGAAGGATTCCAAGCTCACCCCGCGCATGGCCCACACGGCAAAGGGACTCTGGCTCATCTACGGCGGCATCACCCTGGCATGCCTGCTCGCCATGCACTGGGCCGGGATGGATTGGGGCGATGCCCTGATCCATACCTTCACCACCATGGGGCTCGGCGGCTTCTCCAATCACGACGCCAGCTTTGCCTACTTCGGGTCGGTCCGGATCGAGCTGGTGACCATCCTCTTCATGACCTTGGCGGGGATGAACTTCGCAACCCACTTCCTTGCCTGGCGGGGCAGGGGACTGGCTCCCTACCGATACGACCCGGAGATCCTCTGGTTCCTGGTCGTGATGTACGCGAGCGTGCTCGTCATTGCCGGGTACCTGTGGCAAAAGGGTACCTATGCGGACTTACCCGGTGCCTTGCGCTTCGCCGCCTTCAACGTGGTCTCCATTGCGACCACCACCGGATACGCAAGCACGGACTACAGTCTGTGGCCCCAGTTCGCCCCACTCTGGATGCTCTTTTTGTGCAGCTTCGCCACCTGCTCCGGCTCCACCGGAGGCGGGATCAAGATGATTCGGGCGCACATCCTGTTCAAGCATGTCTTTCGTGAGATCCTCCGCGCCACACATCCTACCGCGGTCAGGCCCATCAAGGTGGGTGGGGAGACCCTGCCCAGCGACATCATCTTCGCCGTGCTGGCCTTCGGCTTCATGTACATGGTGATCGTTGCCACTCTCACCCTCCTGCTCTCCTTCACGGGCATGGAGAGCGTTACCGCCTTCTCCGCCGTCGTGGCCTCCTTCAACAACACGGGCCCCGGATTGAACGAGGTCGGGCCGGCCGGCAACTACGCCGGCCTCAGTGATTTCCAGACCTGGGTGTGCACCTTCGCCATGCTGCTCGGGCGGTTGGAGATCTTCACCCTGCTTGTGGTGCTCACACCCTCGTTCTGGACGAAGTAGCGAGCCGTGTGCGGGTCGATGCCTCCCCGGATGAACCCCGGGCCGGGAGGTTGTCGAGAACGAGCGCCGGCCTTCGAAATATGCGTTGAAGTGCTGTCACTGCTTCTCTTGCTTCAAGAAGCTTTCCGCCAAGGCCAGGTAGATTGGTCGTGGACAGACGTGACTCGAGACCCACTGGGCCAGCAGCACGGTCGCCATAAGGGGAAGCAGCATCTGCTGCTCATCGGTCATCTCCATTATGATGACCACCGTGGTCATAGGCGACTGCACGACACCGGCAAAGTAGCCGGCCATACTGAGCAAGGCGACCGCAGCTACCGGCACCGAGGGTAACAAAGGGGCCAGCTCTACGCCCAGTGTGGCGCCGGCCGAGAGAGAGGGGGCGAAAATGCCACCGGGAATGCCGCTGAGATAGGAGATCAGGGTCGCCAACAGCTTCAGCAGAGGAGCGGTCGGGTCGCCTCCTTCACCGGCCGAAAGGGCCAGCTTGGCTTCCTCATAGCCTGTACCGTATGTCGATCCCCCGGACAGCAGTCCAATCAGTGCCAACAACAGACCACAGACAGCGGCGAAAACAAAGGGATGAGACCGACGAAGCCCTGCCAGGTGGGAGCCGCCCTGGATCAGCAGAGTGCTGAACAGACCACCGAGTAGACCGCCGGCGAAACCGCAGAGGAGAACGGCGCCGAGCGCATCCAACGGCTCCATCCGTACACTGACCGTACCGAAGTAACTGTAATTCCCCTGCAATGCGAGCGCCGTCATTCCCGCCACAATGACGGCCATGAAGACGATGCCGCTGGTGCGGGCCTCGAAGCTGCGGCTCATCTCCTCGATCGCGAAGACAACGCCGGCCAGTGGTGTGTTGAACGCGGCGGACAGTCCGGCGGCTGCACCGGCAAGGATCAGGCGCCGGCGACGTACATAGTGGCGGAACCGTCTGACATGGGAGAGCGAATAAGCGATAGCCGTGGCGATATGTACCGTTGGTCCCTCGCGGCCGATGGAGGCACCGCAGGCGATTCCCACGATGATCATCAGCCCCTTGAACAGACCGGCGCCCAGCCCCAAAATTTCCCGACGTCTGGCCTCGTTCGGCTCCTCGAGCATGGCGATGGCCTGCGGGATGCCGCTGCCTTCGGCGGTGGGAAAGAATCTCCTGGTAAGCCAGGCGATGACCAGCAGCCCTGCCGGCGTGAGCACCAAGGGCGCCCATGGCCATGTCTGCGCCACATACCGGACCAGTGAGCTGGCATACTCGCTCGCCACGGCCAGTGCGGTTGCCATCAAACCGATCAGCACAGCGGCGCTCAAAAACAGGAGACGCACTCCCCAGACATGCTTGGAACGGAGTTGTCTGGCGCTTCTTTGCCACTGTCTGTGGGGCATAGGCTCAGTCGTTCGGGTTGGTAAGTCGGCGCAGGTGCTCAAACACGGATTCTTTACCCAACATCTGGCGCGCTACCAGATCGGCACACACAACTGCCGTCATTCCGGGAAAAATGATATTCGGCTCGGCAGTCAGCTCGAGAAGGCCTAACATGGCCGCCAGCGGTGCGCGCAGAACGGCGCTCATCATCGCGATCATCCCAATGGTGGCGTAGAAGCTTTCCGATCCCGTATTCAAAGCCAGGTACTGGATGTTCGAGCCCAGCAACCCACCCATTGCACCGCCGATGACCAGTGAAGGTCCGATCAACCCGCCCGGTACCCTCAAACCGATGGAGACAGCGGTGGCTATCAGTTTTCCCAACGCGAGTCCAATCAGAACCCCACCGGTGAGGTGCGCATTCAGGATACCATCGAGGGTGTCGTAACTGATGCCGAGGATCTGCGGATAGGCCAGACCTATCAAACCGGTGAGGAGACCTGCAGTCGTGAATGCGATGCTGGGACGCCACTCGCATGTGAACGAGCTCGCGCGTTCCGTGAGCGTCGTAAAGGCGACCGCCATCAATCCGATGACGAACCCCAACAATGCAAGCAGCCCCAATTCGTACAAGGATCCCATGTTGAGCTCGGACCCGATGGAAAACGAAGGCGTCGCGCCATAGGCCGCACGACTGACAAGGGCTCCGGTAACCGATGCGGTAATGATAGGTATGAACCTGTCGACCCGATAGCGTACCCCCAACACCTCGATCACGAACACCACCCCGGCCAAGGGCGTGTTGAAGGCGGCGGCAATCGCCGCTGCCGCACCGCTTGCAGTCAGCGTAAAGGTTTCCGCGTCCTCCGACTTACGGCCTACCTGGGTGCCTGCAGCCGCACCCAGATGCACACCGGGGCCCTCGCGATCCACGGAGTGACCGCAGACGATGGCAAAGGACCCCGCAAGAAACTGCACCACCGCGTTAGCCAGGGGCAGGTCGGGACGCCCCGTATGCCGCAACTGTTGAATAATATGAACAATGCCGACCGCTCTGAGGTGCTGCGGCAGCCTGTCGAAGATCAGACCGAGCACCAGCCCGCCGCCGGCGGGTAGGGCCAGAATGGCCCAGTGAGGCAACGCCTCGTAGTTACCAAGGGAGCCATCCGGTAGAAACCGCATCTGTCCGGCCTCGATCAGCCAGCGGAAAGCGAGAACAACGGCACCGGCGGCGACGCCTACAAGGGCTCCGAGAAAGGTCAATCGAATGAGATCGGTGCGCATAGACGCATTCATTTGTGCCAAAGTCCAGGAACGCAGACACTCAACTAGATAGTCCGCAGGAAGTCAAACAGACCGAATAATGCCGTGACGAGTTGGCCGAGCCTCGCATACACCTTTGCCCGGAAAATTCAAAGTGCCCTAGTTTCCGCGGCCTTCGCAACAGCTCAGCACCGGGTAGCCGGAAAAGCCTGACGGTTGTGCGCAACGGCGAGCGCAAGACCCTGACGGTGACTATCGGGGAGCTGAGTGACGACGAGCTATCCGCCGGCGGCCCGACCCATCGCGCGGATGAGATCGGCCTGACCGAGCAAGCCTGGACGCCGCATCTCGCCGAGCGGCTCCACGCGCGGCCGGGCGAGGGCGTCGTTGTTACCGAGGTGCAACCCGGCTCCGTCGCCGCCATGGCCGCTATCGAACCGGGCGCCATCATCCTGCAGGTCGACCGCACGAAAGTGAGCGGCCCAGCCGAGTTTCGCACGG
>JAJDOL010000159.1 GCA_022340195.1 Chromatiaceae bacterium | reverse complement strand
GCAGCATGTGGAACGAGAAAGTAATAGAAAAATTGAGCGGCCGCCAGATCGTCAACGACTCAAAGACACCTTCAGGTCGGGTACATGTTGGTTCGCTGCGTGGCGTATTGATCCACGACGCGATTTACCGGGCGCTGCTGTCTCATGGTTTCGACGCCAAGTATTCCTATGGAATCGATGATTTTGATCCATTGGATGGATTACCCGCCGATGCGGAGCCCTGGTTAAAGGATTATATGGGATGTCCGTTGTGTCATGTTCCACCACCGGGCAATTCTTCCGGCACAGACCTCGCGGATCATTATATTTCGGAATTCCTGGATGTATTCTCCGAGCTCGGCGTCGGCGCAGAAATATACCGCATGCGCGACCTGTATAGATCAGGCCGCTTCAACGAGGCTATCGATACAATTCTGAAAAGTGCCGACATAGTTCGCAAGGTCTACGCCGACGTCAGTAATGCGGTGCGACCGAAAAATTGGCTTCCTTTCCAGGTTGTTTGCGAGCACTGCGGCAAGATCGGTACGACGGAAGTGACGGAATATGATGGCAGGGAAGTGACCTATGAATGCAAACCCGATCTCGTATCCTGGGCTTCCGGCTGCGGATACAGCGGGCGTGTTTCACCTTTCGACGGCAACGGAAAGCTTCCCTGGAAGCTCGAATGGGTAGCCAAATGGCATACATTGGGCATAACGATCGAGGGTGCAGGGAAGGACCATTGCACCAAGGGCGGGTCGAGGGAAGTAGCGGCCGCATGTCTTCGCGGTATCTTCGGCGAGTCGCCGCCGTTGAATGTTCCTTACGAGTTCTTCTTGGTCGGCGGCGCAAAGATGAGCTCATCCAAGGGAGTCGGTTCCTCCGCGCGGGAAATGGCCGATTTGCTCCCTCCGGAAATCCTTCGATTCTTAATGATCCGAACCCCGCCAAGGAAAACCGTGAATTTCTCGACCGACTACGAGTATCTGGTCAAGCTCTTTAATGAGCATGATCGGCTCGTGGAATCTTGCTTATCTGGGCGGGCAACCGATGCGCAGGAAAAAACGTTGCGTACAATCGAGGTTGATTCCCAATCTACGGCTTACCATCCCGTCGGCTTCCAGTTGCTCACCGCGCTGCTCCAACTTCCGCACATAGATATTGAAAAGGAAATTGAACGGCGGTCGACGGGCGCCTTGAGCATGGCGGACAAGGAGAGTCTTCGCAAACGTCTGCGCTCCGCTCAGTACTGGCTGGAGAATTTCGCTTCCGACGATGACCGCATCGAGCTGCAGACAGAGGTTCCGGATTCCGTATGTCGACTCAGTGAATCGCAACGCGCCTTTCTCAATCTGATGGGAGGCCGATTTCCGGCGAAACAGGTCACCGAGGATGAATACCAGCGGTTCATCTTCGACATGGCGCGTCTTACGCCGCTCGATCAAAAATCGGCCTTCCAGGCAATTTATCGAGCGCTTCTGGATAAGCACCAAGGTCCGAAAGGTGGTGCACTTCTCTCTTATCTCGATGCGGGTTTCCTGGTTGATAGGTTCTCGGAAATAACCTATTCGATCGATAAGTTTTGGGATGAGACCGGTGTGTCAAAAGACACCTGCGAGGCATGGATCTCCGAGCATGAAAAGTCCATCATGGAAATCTCGTTTGCATTCTTCATTAACGCCGTGACACCGTCCGGGCATCCACCAGACGCTGACGAGCTTATGCGCGGGAAGGGCGTCGTCGAGCTATACGTCAAGCTGGCTGACGGCAAAGAGCATACGATCCGTGTATTGCTCACAGACTTCGCGGGAGCGGATCTCGATCTCTCGCAGGAAGCTGACAATCTCCAGTCCTACGGCGGCGATTTTATACAGGACCTGTCGGAAAAGTTCCGATTGACTGTCGACGAAAAGGCGCCCGTTCAAATAACGCAGGAGTATCGTGATAAGCCTGTTATTTCTGCGTCTGTGCAGACATAACCCATCCGGACGGATCCTTCGCGCACTTTGCGATTTGCGCTCTATTGAGGCGCCATGCCGACATTGACTCCAGTCAAGGACGCCGGTACCGCGTGAGTCTTAGGCTGCATGGCATTTGCGGAGTAATCCTGCGTGGCCGAAATTCCAGTTACCATTACACCGAGGCGCACAAGTGTGCTGGCGCTCGGGTTCCGACCATTTTTTCTCGGCGCCGGCGCGTCGGCCGTTGTTCTGATGAGCCTTTGGCTCGCGATGCTGAGTGGCTTCGTGCCCACGGAAGGTTACTATGGCGTCGTCGATTGGCATGCCCACGAGATGCTCTTCGGCTATGCGGCGGCCGTAATCGCGGGTTTTCTGTTAACCGCGGTACGCAATTGGACGGGCATCGATACCCTGACCGGACCCGGCCTCGGCGCCTTGGCAACGCTGTGGCTCGCGGCACGAATCGCGCCTTTCCTGCCCGTCCCGGGTGTCCTTGTCGCCGTATTGGACTTGAGTTTTTTTCCCCTTCTGGCTGCGAGCCTGATCGGCCCGCTGTGGGGAGGCAAGAATCGAGTAAACCGGGTCTTTCTGCTCCTGATGGCGGGAATGTGGCTGGCCTCCTGCCTGGTACACGCGCAGAGCCTGGGCATGACGGTGGGAACCGCGAGCCGGGGCAACCGGCTGATGTTGGATCTGGTTCTTCTGACGTTGCTTTTAGTGGCCGGCCGAATCATGCCCTTCTTCACCGAACGAGGGATCCTTGGCGCGCGTCCTGTCACCCGTCCAGTGGTCGAGGGCCTTACCTTCGTGCTCGCGCCATTGACCGCGGCGACGAACCTGTTCGCGCCCCGGTCAAGCCTAAGCGGCGCCCTCGCACTTGCGCTCGCGTTCGTTCAGGCGGTCCGACTCGCCGGATGGTACGACGCACGCGCCTGGCGCATTCCCATTCTCGCGGTTCTGTATGCGGGCTATCTATGGCTGATCGCCGGTTATCTGCTCGACGGGCTTGCCGATTTCGGTCTTCTGCAACCCCAGCCGGCTCTTCACGCGCTGACGACCGGCGCCATCGGTATCTTTACCCTTGGGATGATGGCGCGCGTAACCCTGGGACACACAGGCCGGGAAATGCGATCGTCGCGCCTTACCAACCTGGCATTCCTGCTTGCGATCCTGGCAGCCTTCTCCCGAGTCCTGCCTTCGCTTCTGATTCCCGAGGTTTACAGGATATCCCTGTATGCATCGGGACTGCTCTGGATCCTGGCATTTACCTTGTTTATCCGGATCTACGCGCCAATGCTGATCTCGCCACGAGCCGACGGCCGACCGGGTTGAGATTCTCGGCCGAAATACCCGGAGTACGGCACCGAGGTGTCGAATCACCCGCCGCTTGTCCAACGCAGGTCCGCTGGCGATTGACTCGTGTGCCCCCTCATGTTTCCGGTTGTGCTCGATCTCCCGGCTGACGAGCTCTATCTGCTGGTACGCAGGATCCATATCGCCTGTGTGATAGTAACAGCTGGCGGATTTCTGCTGCGCGGTGCCTGGATGTTAAGCCGCTCCCCGCTGCTGGACCATCGCCTGAGCCGCACTCTGCCCCATGTCAACGACAGCATCCTACTCTGTGCCGCCGTCGCTTTGGCTTGGATGGCACACCTCAACCCACTCGACCACGCATGGCTCATGGCGAAACTGATCGGGCTGTCAGGCTACATTCTATTGGGGAGTATCGCCCTTCGCCGGGGACGGACCAAAGGTGTTCGCGCCGTCGCATTTGGCGCGGCGCTGATGGCTCTCGGCTATATCGTGGCGGTAGCGCTGACGCGCAATCCTTTGCCCGTCCCGACTGAGTGGCCCTTGTAAAAATAACGGACGGCGAACGTACGCAAGGGAGGGGCGCCGGATATGGCGACTTTTTGATCGTGACGATTTGCGGTTTACAAAAGGTACTTTCCGGCCAAAACCGAAGTCACTGTTGACTCGCTATCCGGCGCGCCCACTTTATCCATTCGTGTCGTTGAAAATTCCGTAATGGTATGCCCCTTCAATCACACCGCTCGTATAGTATCCGGACAAACCCTTAAAACCGCCTTTCGCGAAGTAGGCCTTTAGATCGGGATTCCTTTCCATCGCCATCTTCACGTCCTGCACCAGTTGTTCATCTGCATTGCGAACCAGAACACCGCAAAAACCCGCGGTCAAGGGGAAGATATCGTTCCCGCTGTCCCCGCAAAATACGGCTTTCTCCTTTGGTGAATCGAACTCCTCGCACACGTACTCCAGCGCCGTCTGCTTGGTCGCACTATTCGGCAGAAAATCGAGCAATCCCTTGCCATCCAGAGAATCGAAGCTGTATATGATGACCTCGTCGAACTTTCCCTTGACCAGCTCATCGATGCTCGCCAATATCTCGTCCCGCCTTTCATGATCCACGTAATAACTTTGCTTGAATGGATTCAGGTGCTCGGCCTCCTGCTCCGTGATGCCCTCCACCCCGACGAGCGCGTCTCTGACGCCACCTGCATGCCATCTCGGACTCGCGCGCTTGACGTGATCAATCCACCCCTCGTCAAAGCTCCAGCTGCCGTTTTCGTGCCTTCTAATGGTGGTGCCGACATCCCCCACGAGCACATTCGGATGCCGCACGCCGAACTCCTCGATCGCGCCCTCCGTCAGCGCCAGGTTTCGCCCGGTTACATAGACGACCAGGACCCCCTGTTCCTCAGTCAGCCGGTTAAACAGCTCGATGGCGCCGGCGTCCGCCTCCCACTTGCCATTGGGAAGCAAGGTTCTGTCTAAATCGGTAGCCAATATCTTCATCACTCGTTCTCCGATTGTTATTTTGCTCTAACCATACGACAGTGGGCTTTTTTCACCGGTTTCATCCCTGCGTGCAATGGTGAAACTGTAATCCCTCAAATTGGCCTTCAAGGTTGCCTCACAGCCGTTGTTTTTCCATGTCATCTGCAAGAGGTGCACATCCGTATCGGCAACCTCCAGCTCGCCGCAAAAAGCGGGCGAGGTATTACGCAACCTCATGAGCTCCAGTTGGTCCAACACCACCTTCTTTTTTAGCGCTTGCTCCACGTCGCTTTTCGTAAGCTCGGTACGATTGATCTCTTTGTGCCCAGCCGCGCCGCCCCTGTCCGCCGCTTCGTAGTTATTTTTTCCGGCGAAGATGTCGAGATACCAGACCTGCGGGATGCCCGGCATGAACAATTGAATCGCCCGCGCCAAACGCAGTTTTTGCTCGTCTTCGCCCAACGCGCTGAAATAGGTGGCGTTAACCTGATAGTAAGAGATTTTCTTGCCATCCGCGCCAAAGAGGTTCTTCACTCGGCCTCCCCGCTCCATCACCCTCTCCATAACGGCCTCGATCTCGGCATCCTCCAGCAATCCCTTTCTCAAGAAGCCTGGAATGTCCCCGCCCTTTAGATCGAGGATCGGAATGCCGTCGTGACATCCGAGCATGTTGACCGTCATTATTTTCTTTTCCATGATCTCGCCGATCCAACGCCGCAACGGCTGGCTGGTGCAGCGATCCAGAGCATCGATAACCAGCCCGGGGAGGAAGAAATCGTAGATTGGGAATCCTTCTCCCGACACCTCCTCATGTAGCAAATTGCCGTACTCGGAATGGATCTCCGGCAGCAGGATCAGGTCGTATTTTTCCGCGATCCGCTTCAATCGTGCAAGGTAATCCCAGGTACCCGGCTTGTTGAAGAAATTGACCATGCCCGGCTGCTTATGCAGATAGGCGAACGCATCCAGCCTGACCATGGTCGCGCCGTAGTCGCGCAGTTTCTTCAAGGTCTCGTCGTAAAAGTCCCAGACCCCTTCGAATTGGGCGTTCAGGTCCATCTGCCCCAGATAGATCCGCTTCTGCTCGACGATGGAAATGACCGCGTCCTTGTGGCCGGAAAACTCGCCGAAATCGATATTCACAAGATCTTTCTTCGCCCTGATCCCCTTGTTCACGAGCGCCGCGATCTGCTGCGCTTTGCCGAGCCAGATTCCCTCGATACCCAATAGGTCCGCAGCGGCGATTTCGAGGTAATCGACCTTCTGGTAAAAGGTATTCCAGTAGGGGCGATCCGATCCATCCGGGAAACGCACCTTCAAAATCGGAAGTCCTGGTTTCCTCATAAAGAGCCTGTCCAAAAATTCTTTTTTTGGTACCACATAACCATCTGGGCCCATGTCCCCGTACAAGGCCCAAAACTCGTTCCAATCGATAAAGAAGCGCCTGTACTTGGATTCGTCCCCTTTTTTCAACATATCCTTGAACTGCCGAGACGCAACCGACAAGTGGTTCAAGACGAGGTCAAACTTCAATTTGATACCCAACTCTTCGAGTCTGGCCAAATCCATCGAAGTAACAAGCTCCTTGTTTATATCGTAGTCGATGATGGAAAAGCCGCGATCCAGGTCGCTGTTGAAGAACGTAGGCAGAATGTAGAACAAGGAGAAAACATCCGCGAATTCAGGCCGCTTGAGCATAGAAACTATATCGGCCAAGGTTTCGCCAATGCTGTCAGGGTAGGCGTTCAGCATGACTCCATTCGGCAGATTCTCATTCTTCATGGCGTTAACCTTGTTATTGATGGCAAGCTGGTAAGGACTCGTGCTCTTCCAACGGCCGTTCCGTGCCTCATATCCGCAGTTCGTGCCGCGACCCGAAACCGCCATTTGGATTGAAGGGCACTAATACCATTATTGTTGTGTATAATAACTGCCTGGCACCACACGCGACAGGCACAAAGCTCTAAAGGTACCTCATTTTCTCGACCATGAGCAATATGCCTGACAGTCCAGATTGCGAATAAGCCAGAAAAGCCAGCCGAGCTCGACGGAACCGATTATACTTTCTGGCTGAGCATCGAGATATCGATGTGTTTTCAGAGGCGGCCCAGCCGCAGTCCGCTTCCCTTTGCCGAGATCCCAAGCACTTCCGTTTCGATTTCGATATCGGTCGAGAATAACCCGTTCGGAGAGTGAGGAAATGACTACAGCAAGTAGCGCTCCCAGTAGCGAGACGGGTAGGGTCCAATCAACGCCTCCCGAGGCGGCGCCTGGTTCATCCGGTGAAGGCAAGCCGACGATTTCCCCCGCCGAGCGCTGGCTGAAAATCCGCGAGAAGGCTTGTCTTCGCGTCCAGAAGCGCGCATTCGTGGGTGGAGATCCGTTCAGGGATTGGAAGGAGGCCGAGAAAGCGGTCGACGCCATGTATGTACAGATCCTCATGGGGCCTCATCGCTGACGGACCCCGCCCACATCACGTCCCAGATCAAGTGCATACTCGCCAGGCACGGCTTGGGGGACCTCAGCGTCGACGCCCTCCTCGAAAAGCACCGGAAAGGGATGGAAAGACTGGCCGCGATCGACCGGACACTGATCGGCGGCACGGCGGATCTGGCGAGTCGCCAGACCGCTTTGGCTCAGGATGCCTTGCACGAGGCGGCAAGCACACTGCAATCCCTGGCTCAGGGAAAATTCAGAACAGACGCGCTGACCAAACAGGCCGAGCTGTCGATGAGGGCCATTGAGAATGCCCTGTCGCATCTGAGGGCCGTGACGGAGGCAGTGACCGGGATAGCTCCGGAAGCCAAGAAGGACAGCTCTTCCGAGCCTTAGGCGATTTCTGTGGGATGACATACGTGCCCGCTCATCTTTATCTTCTGTCTATCAGGCGCGGAAAGGGGCGTTTAGTCGCGAGATACTGCCCATCCTGCAACCAACGCGGCAGGCGGGTGGCGTAGACTGGCCAAATGTGAAGGTTGTTTCTTGTAGGCTCCCGATCGCGTCGGGAGCTGGGAATGCCGCGATCGGGGCAGGCGTCAACGAAAATCCACGACCAGCGCCACAGTCGCCACCAGGGACACCAGCGCCTGAAGCCGATAGTCGCTCCACCAGGATCGGCGCCGCCATCCACTCGTAGTTGGCGACGGCGACGCCTCAGCTATGCGCGGCACCTGCCAAGCCGATCAGCGTCGTCGACGAAATGTTCGAGGCAAACAGTGACAGTCCGATCGGCAACCAACCCGGGCGTCGCCCGGCCAGGAAAAGGTCCCATGCTGTCATGGGTGCGGCGAGCGAGATGGAAACCGATGGCGAAGACGATCGCGAAATAGATTCCGATGACGACGAGGTCGGCAGCTGCAATATCGAGCTGATGCATAGTGCTTTCGATTCCTGTGGGTAACGAATGAACAAGACGCCGGGCTTGCGGCTTCACCTCATTCCACCGCGGCGCCTCATGTAGTATTCCGTTGTGGCAGTCCCAGGAGAGATGCAGCGCGGCACAACCACGATGATCAGGTCAAATCGGCGACGCCGCAATTCGACTCGACGCCCGGCTTTCAAATCTGTAGCTTAATAAGCTGAGCGCAGAATCAAGGCGGAACGGAGCGAATCCATGTATATCCTTTTGCTGAGCATCCACGGTCTAATAAGGGGGCACGAGTTGGAGCTCGGGCGCGACTCGGATACCGGTGGTCAAACCCTTTACGTGGTCGATCTCGCTCGCGCGCTGGCCGAGCGCGACGACGTCGACAAGGTCGACCTGGTAACGCGCCGGATCGTCGATCCGGCGGTCTCCGGCGATTACGCCCAGCCGTTCGAGCACTTGTCCGACAAGGCACGTATCCTGCGGATCGATGCCGGTCCCGACGAGTACATCGCCAAGGAACAGCTCTGGGACCACCTCGACGGATTCATGGACAACCTGGTCGCGACCCTGAATGAGCAGGGTCGGATGCCGGACCTGGTTCACAGTCATTACGCGGATGCCGGCTACGTCGGTGTGCGCCTCTCGAACCTGCTTGGCGTTCCCCTGGTCCACACCGGCCATTCGCTGGGACGGGACAAGCGCCAGCGTCTTTTGAGCGCCGGCCTCAGCGACGAGGCGATCAACGAAACCTATAACATGGACCGCCGTGTCGACGCCGAGGAGGAGGTGCTGGCCACTGCCGATCTGGTGATCGCCAGCACCAACAACGAGATCGACGAGCAGTACGGCCTCTACGACTACTATCAGCCCGAGCGCATGGCCGTCGTCCCACCGGGAACCGACCTGAGCCGTTTCCACCCCCCGAAACCGGACGATCCACCCATTGCCTTTGCCGATCAGATACGGCGTTATCTGCAAGATCCGGACAAGCCCCTTATCCTCGCCTTGTCCCGCGCCGACACGCGCAAGAACAATCAGACACTTCTCGAGGCTTACGGGGAGTCAAAGGCCCTGCAGGAGGTCGCGAATCTCTTGATCGTCGCCGGCAATCGCGAGGACATCCGCGATCTCGACGAGGGGGCACAAGCGGTGCTGACCGAGCTGCTGATCGGCATCGACGCCCACGACCTCTATGGCCACGTCGCCATGCCCAAGCACCTTCTTCAGGATCAGGTCGCGGAGATCTATCGCCTGGCCGCCGCGAGCGGCGGGGTGTTCGTCAATCCCGCCCTGACAGAGCCTTTCGGTCTGACCCTGTTGGAGGCGGCCGCGAGCGGACTGCCGCTGGTCGCAACCGAAAATGGAGGTCCGGTGGACATAATCGGCAACTGTGACAACGGCATCCTGATCGATCCACTGAGCAGAAAGGCCATAGCCGACGCCTTGCTGAAGATTCTTACCGGCCCGAAGCGCTACCGGCAGATGCGCGACAATGGCGTCACCAAGGTCCGCGAGCAATACTCCTGGCAGGCCCATGCGGAGCGCTACATGGAACGCGCCAAGCCGCTCCTGAAGCGACACGAGCCCATCCCGGTCGCACCGAAGCGCGGCAAGCGATATCGTGACCGGGCGCTCTTCACCGACATCGATCAGAGCCTGTTGGGCGATGCCGAGGGCGTACGGCAGTTCGTCGAAGTGATGCGCGAGAACCGCAAGTGCGCGACCTTCGGAATTGCCACCGGTCGCCGCTTGGATTCGGCCTTGGCGGTACTCCGGGAGCACGGCATCCCGCGCCCGGACGTCCTGATCACGAGCCTCGGCACCGAGATCCACTATGCGCCGCGGCTCACCCGCGACGAATACTGGAATGAGCACATCGACTACCAGTGGCGCCCGGCGGCGATTAGGCGCGCCTTGTCTGAGCTTTCGGGGCTGACGCCCCAACAGAGAAACGAGCAGACACGTTTCAAGGTCTCCTATCAAGTCGATCCGGATCAGAGTCCGAATATCGAAGACATTGCCACGCTCCTGCGAAAGAAAGATCTGAACGCCAATATTGTCCACGCCTTCGGCAAGTTCCTCGATGTCATCCCATCCCGGGCCAGCAAGGGACAGGCGTTGCGCTACGTCGCTCAGCGTTGGGGCATCCCCCTGGAGCACATATTGGTCGCCGGAGGCTCCGGGGCGGACGAGGGCATGATGCGAGGCAATACCCTGGCCGTGGTCGTCGCCAACCGCCACGGCGAGGAGCTGTCACAGCTGGAGGACCTGGAGCGGATCTACTTCGCCGGCCGGCCCTACGCGTTGGGCATTCTCGAGGCGATCGATCACTACGATTTTTTCGGGAGCTGCACGCTCCCGGCAACGCGCTCATGACCCGATGCAACGTCTTCACGCCATGCCATTCGGCGCCGAGGTGCAGGACGACGGGCGTGTGCGTTTCCGCCTCTGGGCGCCCGCTGCCACCAAGGTCGAGCTCTGCATCGAAGAGGACGGGGACGAGATCCTACTGCCCCTGAACGGCGAGTCTGACGGCTGGTTCGGCCTGGTCACGGAGGCGGCCGGATCCGGCAGCTGCTATCGCTATCGCATCGACGACGGACTGAAGGTTCCGGACCCTGCCTCCCGCTTCCAACCCAATGACGTGCTCGGCCCCAGCCAAGTCGTCGATCCGCGAGCTTGGGAATGGACCGATACGCTCTGGCGCGGTCGGCCGTGGGAGGAGACAGTCGTCTACGAGCTGCATGTAGGCGCTTTTTCCGCGGCGGGCAGCTTCGCCGGCGTCACCCAACGCCTCGACTATCTGGCCGATCTGGGTATCACGGCCATCGAGCTCATGCCCCTGTCCGACTTCCACGGTACGCGCAACTGGGGCTACGACGGGGTGCTTCACTTCGCCCCCGACAGCAGCTATGGACGGCCGGATGACCTGAAGAATCTGATCCAGGCGGCACACCGAAGGGGACTGATGGTCTTTCTGGACGTGGTGTACAACCACTTCGGACCCGAGGGGAATTTCCTGCACCACTACGCCCCCCAATTCTTCACCGAGCATCATCACACGCCTTGGGGGGCGGCCATCAATTTCGACGCGCCGGGCAGCGAGACGGTGCGCCGGTTCTTCATCCACAACGCCCTCTACTGGTTGGAGGAGTTTCATTTCGACGGGCTGCGGCTGGACGCGGTGGATACCATCATGGACGACTCGTCGCCGGATATCCTGGAGGAGCTGGCGGCCGCCGTGCGCCAGGGACCGGGGCGGGAGCGCCACGTGCACCTGATCCTGGAGAATGACCACAACGCGGTCCACTATCTTCGCCGTGACTACAACGGGCAGCCACCGCAATACAGCGCGCAATGGAACGACGACATCCACCACGCGCTGCATGTCCTGCTCACCGGCGAGACCGACGGCTGCTATGAGGACTTCAAGGAGCAGCCTGTTTGGTATCTCGGCCGTTGCCTCGCCCAGGGTTTCGGCTATCAAGGCGAGCCATCCGCTTACCGTCGGGGAATCAGCCGCGGCGAGCACAGCCATAGGCTGCCGCCTCTTGCATTCGTCTCCTTCCTGCAAAATCACGACCAGTCCGGGAACCGCCCCTTCGGCGAGCGCATCGATCGCCTCGCCGACCCCGAGCACCTAAGGGTCGCAATGGCCGTTTTGCTTCTGGCACCGGCGCCTCCGCTCTTGTTCATGGGCGAGGAATTCGCCGCCGCCGAGCCCTTTCAATTCTTCTGTGACTTCGAACCCGAGCTGGCTGCCGCAGTCTCCGACGGCCGCAGCCGAGGGTACACCCGCTTCAAGGGCTTCGCCGAGCTCATTGAGCGCGAGCCTCCTCCGGAGCCCAACGACCCGGCGACCTTCCACCGATGCAAGCTTAACTGGACGAGCATCGACCAGGCACCGCATCTCGAGTGGCTCGACTTCTATAGGGATTTGCTGGCGCTCCGCCATCGCGAGATCATTCCGCGTCTGTTCGGAATTGGAGGTGGTACCGGCGAGCTCAATGAGCTCGGCGAGCATGGATTCCTGGTCGCGTGGCGTATGGGCGATGGATCTAGGCTAACCCTTCTGGCGAATCTCGGCGATGCGCCGCTGCCGGTCACGGCCGAGGAGCTGACTAGCGGCGAGAAGCTTTACGCTTATCCTCCGGAAATCGGGTTGGAGTCGACGACCGACGGAATGCCTCCTTGGAGCCTTCTGTGGTTTCTCAAACTGAAAGATTCCTGAAAGAAAACAGCGAACAAGCTCCCCTCCCGCTATGATCACCGCTAACGTGCAAGGAGACCCAGGAGGGAGAGCACATGATTCCTTTCTTTTCCTCGCCTGCAGTCGGCGTGGCCGATGTGCCCCTGCCGCTCGTTCGAGCTTCAATGCTCTTTTTCGCCCGACCGCTTTCTCCTGCCGGGCAACGAAGTTTTTTCGGCTCTCGGCGTCATAGAAACCCTGCGCCTGCTACCTTCGCAGCGGCTCTCAGCCTGTCGCATATGACGTTTCCGTCGCCAGCGAACGATCACCGCGGGGTAGACGGCGAATTCCCGTATTTTCACCGGTTCCCAGATACTCGACGAGATCCCCGTCGCGCGACAACTTACCGGTATACGTTTGTTTCCTGAATACTTTTTCAATCGGACGAAATTGGAACGTTGAAATGCCAAGCTACACAGCGCCGCGGGATATACGGCAAATCGCCGTGTTTAAACACGGCGATTTGCTAGCTAGTGCCTGAATGGAAACTCCGTTTTTGGAAATAAAGAGAAATAAAGGGGTCAAGAAATAAAGGGGTCAGAAGAAATAAAGGGGTCAGAGAAATAAAGGGGTCAGAGCCCTTAATATGTGTTATCCTCGGAGCAGGACTCCTGAAGGATTAGGCTACGATGCTTCGCAAGCCACGGCTTTTCGTTGGCGACATACCAACCCATGTCGTTCAACGGGGTAACAATCGCCAAGCTATCTTCTTCGCCGAAAACGACCACCGGGTCTATTTAGGCTGGATTGCCGAGGCGGCAAAGTGGTGGAGCTGCGCCGTCCATGCCTATGTTCTGATGACCAATCACGTGCACTTGCTTGTTCTTTTATACCCCAAGATAGTTCGAGTGGCGGTGAAATAATCCGAGACATAACAGACGACTCTTCGAATGGATTAACGCAATCGGCTACCAGTACGGTCCCAACTCCGATAAGTCCATCGACGTCCAGGTTGTCTTCGCGCTTGGCAAAAGGCTGTCGATTCAGCTTTCAGTAAGCCATGGGGTTCGTTATCCTCACAACTGGTGCCATACCTGCCATCAGAAATACGTTCGTGCGTCGGCACTGTGCGAACCAGCAGCAGCTTGAGCGGCACCGTCGATTGCCGGAAAATAATAATTTTTTGTTCGAGCCAGCCAGCGGGCCGCTCCCGGATGGCAGCACGGGAGTAACCGATGACGGCGACGACCTCGATCCACGGCATGTGGTCCACCCGGTTCGCGTTCATACTGGCGGCGACGGGCTCGGCGGTCGGGCTGGGAAACATCTGGAAGTTCCCCTATATCGCTGGCGAGAACGGGGGCGGCGCCTTTGTACTGGTCTACATCTTATGCGTGTCGGCGATCGGCATCCCCATCATGATGGCGGAGATCCTCATCGGGCGCCGCGGGCGCCAGAGCCCCATCAACACCATGCGCACGCTGGCGCATGAAGAGAGCCGGCACGGCTTCTGGCAAATGATCGGCTGGGGCGGGATGATCGCCGGCTTCCTGATCATTTCTTACTACAGCGTAATCGCGGGCTGGGCCATCGCCTACGCGTTCCGCGCGCTGGGTGGCGCCTTCACGTCCTTGAACGGCGAGACCGCGGGCGACCTGTTCGGCGCCTTGCTCGGCGATCCGGAGCGGTTGCTCGCCTGGCACACCATCTTCATGGTCATGACCACCATTGTCATCTCCCGCGGTGTGCGATCCGGTCTAGAGCAGGCGGTGCGAGTTCTGATGCCGGCCCTGTTCGTGCTGCTTTTGCTCCTTGTTGGCTATGCGCTGACCAGCGGCAAGTTCATGGCGGGTCTCGAGTTCCTGTTCCTCCCCGATTTCGGCGCACTGAGCGCAGGGGGCGTGGTCACGGCCATGGGGCATGCCTTCTTCACCCTGAGTCTGGGTATGGGAGCCATCATGATGTACGGCTCCTACCTGCCGGCGGATGCCTCCATCGCCCGTTCGACTCTCATCATCGCCCTGATGGATACCATGGTCGCCCTGCTAGCGGGTATGGCCATCTTCCCCATCGTGTTCGCCAACGGTCTGGAGCCGGGGGCCGGGCCCGGTTTGGTCTTTTTGACCCTCCCTATCGCCTTCGGCAACATGCCGGGCGGTCTGCTGTTCGGCACCCTGTTCTTCGTCCTGCTGGTGTTCGCGGCCTGGACGTCCGCCATATCGCTGATCGAGCCGGCGGTAGCCTGGTTGGTGGAAAACCAGGGACTACAAAGGGTACGCGCCTCGGTTTACGTCGGCATCGTCGCCTGGCTCCTTGGGATAGTGACCATCATGTCGTTCAGCCACTGGGCCTTCAGTTTCGACTTTGCCGGGGAGGAGAAGAAAAACGGCGTCTTCGACCTGCTCGATATCCTTACGGCCAACTTCATGCTTCCTTTGGGCGGAATGGCAATGGCCCTGTTCGCCGGCTGGTTCATGGCGCGGGCATCGACGCGCGATGAGTTGGCCATTGGCGAGGGCTCGGCCTATCGTCTGTGGCGGGTGCTGATCCGCTATGTCGCTCCCCTGGCGGTCGCCCTCGTATTCCTCAACGCCATCGGGCTCATTTAGGCCCCTGGGCTCTGCAGTTGCCGGTCGTCACCAAGAGCGCCTTGGTCACATTCTCCGCCTCCCAGATGTTCGATCTGGTGGCGAACATGGAGGCCTACCCGGAGTTTCTACCCTGGTGTGTAGACGCCGAGATTCTGTCGCGCGAGGACAACCAGATTTGTGGTCGCATGGAGGTCGCCCGTGTGGGAATCCACCAGTCCTTTACCACCTGCAACCGGTTCAAGCCCGCCGAGCGCATGGAGCTGAAACTGGTCGACGGCCCCTTTCGCAAGCTCCAGGGGGCTTGGAGCTTTCGGCCGCTGCGTGCGGACGCCTGTAAGGTTGAGCTCGAGCTCGATTTTGAATTCTCCGGTAAGCTCATCGACAAGGCCTTCGGCGCTGTTTTCAACCAGATTGCCAACTCGCTCGTGGACGCTTTCTGCAAGCGGGCCGAGGAGGTCTATCGTGACTGAGGATCGAATAGGGGTCGAGGTAGCTTATGCCAGAGAGAAGGAACAGGCGATCCTCGCGGTAGAGGTGGGCAAGGGCCTCACCGTGAGGGATGCCATCGAGCGCTCCGAGATCCTGAAGCGGTTTCCGGAAATAGATCTCATGATCAACAAAGTCGGCGTATTCGGCAAGGTCGTCAAGTTGGATCAGGTCTTGATGCCGGGTGATCGTGTGGAGATTTACAGGCCGCTGATCGCAGATCCCAAGGAAGCGCGCAAGAAACGAGCCGCGGAAGGCAAGGCGATGCGCAAGGGTGACGGCGGAAAAGGGGACGCCTGATTCCGCGATGCGACGGTCGGCTATTCCGCCGGGTCGAGGCCGAGCTTCGAGGCGGTCTTGGCGAGCAATCCGCGTTTGTCTTCCCAATCCGGCACCGAGACGAGTAGATCGGCGGGCTCGCGCTGGGCCGCGCGGTTTGGATCAGGCCTCAGATCACCTTGCACCTGTACCAGGCTGTCGTCCCGGAAAAACAAAGTAAGCCGCGTCAACTTCATCTCGTTGTGACCGCGTCGGACAGTGTAGGTGTAGTCCCAGCGATTGGAGTGGAACAGGTCGGTCAGCATGGGTGTTCCCAGCAGAAATCTGACTTGACTCTTCGTCATCCCCGGTTCCAATCGGTCCACCATCTCGTCGGTGATGATGTTTCCCTGCTGAACCGTCATCTTGTAGACGAAGGGTAGCTTGTCGAGGGCGGATGTTTTGTAGTCGGGCTGCTTTTTCGGTGTGGAGCATCCCGCAGCGGTCAGGGTTGCGCAGATGACCAGATAAGTGAGAACCTTTTGCATCTTGAGATGATACCGGGACGCCAGTGCAATTGCGCATGATATCGCACAGACTTGGTGTCTTGTCGAACAGAGTCGAACAGAGTCGGACAGGGGAGGGAAGGTTGGAAAACGCACAGATCAAGCAGGCAGGACTCAAGGTCACCTTGCCTCGGGTGAAGATCCTAAACGCGCTCGAGACCAGCGACAAGCGCCACCTGAGCGCCGAGGACGTTTACAAGACGCTGCTGCAGAAGGGAGAAGAGATAGGTCTCGCGACTGTTTACAGGGTTCTGACACAGTTCGAGGGCGCCGGGCTGGTGTGCCGTCACCACTTTGAAGGCGGTCAGTCAGTGTTCGAGCTCAACCGTGGCGGTCATCACGACCACCTGGTGTGCGTCAAGTGCGGCAAGGTTGTAGAGTTTCTGGAGGAGGCGATCGAAGAACGTCAGCGGGTCATCGCGCGGGAGCATGGTTTCAGCCTCGAAGACCACTCGCTCGTGATCTACGGAATATGCGCGGATTGCCGGAATTAGGGTTTGCTGAAGTTCACCCGTTAGGCGACGGTTTTCCATGTGTCATGGGCTGCAATATGTCGCCGGTCCGCACAGCGGATCTACGCTAACCGATTGATTGTCTGCAGGGTACGCTGCGCGGACCTTCCGAATGTGGACGTGACGTAGTGCTTGTTCCTCCTCAACGCTGTCACAAATATCGAGATTCAAGGGGTGGAGGTCTTGGGGCTCAGGAACCATGCCTCGGGCGTTGCGTTGGCCTGTAGCATCGAGGATTTCGACCTGCCGTTCTGATCCGCTACGCGTGCCCTGGAAACGTCTTCTTCATCTCCCGCCGTTTCGTAAACCCAGCGGAGCAGAGTGTTTTCCACGTCCTTCCCTCGCCATGTCTGCAGGCGCTTGTTGTTTATTAGGGAGACGACGATCCAGCGCTCCCCCAGACGGTCGAGCACGAAGCCTGCGATACCGGTGCCGCCTCGAATTGTTCCTGTTTTGATATGCGCGCGGCCTTTCAGGCTGCTTTTGCGGAAGCGCTTGCGCATGGTGCCGTCGACGCCGGCGATAGCCAGGGATGATAACAACTCGGACATGTTTGGCCCGGCGTAGACGTATCCCAGTAATCGCCCCATGCTTCGGGCCGAGATTCGGGTCTCCCGGGACAGTCCGGATCCGTTGTCCAACACCAGTTCCGGGAAGGTCAGTCCGCGCTCGTCCAGCCAGTCGATCACCGCCCGGCGTGACTTGGGCAAGGATCCGGGTGCCCTCAGGCGCTCGGCTCCAAGCGTAAGGAACAGCGTTCGTGCCATGAGGTTGTTGCTACGCTTGTTGATGAGTCGAATGACTTCCTCCAGCGAGGGGGAGCTCAGGGCGTATATCTTCTGCGAACCCGCGGGCAGGGTGCCTTCCCGAACCGCTCCCTCGATGCGACCGCCTATGGTGCGCCACAGGGCTACAATCGCGCCCGCGATGTGCTGGGTCGGCTCCAATAGCAGTTGCTCATAAGTGCTCTCGCCGCAATCGGTCGCGAAGGTCCCCGTCAGGCGCAGAGTTGCCCTCGAATCCTCCTCGACCAACGAAACAGTCGGCTTGTGATACTTGCGTTTGCAGGGCGCGTTGACGAGCCTGAGGCGATTGTCCACCGAAAGATTTGCCAGAGGCGGGTCAGTGAACACGCGCACGTCGCCGTTTGGGTCGTCCTTGGTCAGGTGAATCCGGGTCGTCTGTAAGTTGACGCTCAAAGCCGATGGAAGCGCGTTGTACGCGCTGTTGGGATTGCCGTCGAAATCGCCGCGACCGGCTTGCAAGGGCTCGAAGTAGCTGTTGTCCAGAATCAAGTCGCCGACGATCGTCTCGACACCGCGTTCGCGAATACCCCAGAGCAGGCGCCAAAGCGCTTCGGGAGTCAAATTGGGATCACCGTAGCCCTTGATGATCAGATTTCCCTCGAGCCTCCCTTGCGCTATGGTGCCTTCGGCATAGGCCACAGTCTTCCATGAGTAGGTGGGCCCGAGGATGCCGAGACCAGCCGTTGTCGTAAGTAGCTTGATGGTCGATGCCGGATTTCTCGGGGTATCGGCGTTGAACGCAATTCGCGGTGCGGCCTCGGAGAGTTTGTGGACGTAGAAACTCGCGTCGTCGGGCGCTATCTTGTGCTTGCGCAGCTGCTTGGCGACTGGCGCCGGAAGGGTCATTATGTTGTCGGCGCCAGCGGTTTGGATGCAGAGCGCCGCGGCGCAACATGCGGCAAGAAAAAAGCGCGAAGCGCGTATCAGATCCAGGAGCATGTCGTATACCGATGGGGGTGACGGTTAAATCGTTGGCGCCGGTGTCTAGACTATTGCTCGCAACCCTCTGTCGCAAGCCCTTGACATCGGATCCATTGGCGCCTCTCGTGCTCTAGAACCTGAACCTGGAAACGGCAGTTGACAGCGACTTCCAGGTTGATTCGGCCAAGTTGGCACGGCCGCGCGATCCAGCATATTAGAAATTCGATATATAAGCAGAAATTGATTAATGTCAACACAGGATTCGCGAGGTCGAAGTAAGCTTTTTAGTGCGGACTTATTTGGTTTTGTTCGTCCGCATTTGACGTGATGCTATGGAGGAAACAGATGACCCGGAATAAGCGCTTCGTGCTGGCCGCTGCCATTGCCGGCGCAACGGCCCTGACCTCGCTCTCGGCCGAGGCCTTCTTCGGCCCCTTCAACTTCATGCGTGGTTGGGGCGGTGGTGGCCCCTGGGGTGGCTGGGGTGGCCCCTGGGGCTGGGGAGGGTATCCCTACTATGGCGGTTGGGGCTATCCCTACTACGGCGGTTGGGGCTATCCCTACTATGGTGGCTGGGGCTATCCATACGGTGGCTGGGGCTATCCGTATTGGGGCGGCGTCCCCTATCTCGGCTATCCGGCTGTGGCCGCGCCTGCGCCGGCGGTCCCCGCATCCAGCTCCGACAAGTAACGCCCACAGGCTCCCACGTCGCACGGCGTGGGAGCCGATTTGCCCGTCCGCTTCTTCGCTCCCCCAGGGAGACGCTGATGATTGGCCGTCCAGGCCGAAATCAGCACGTCATTCGAAAATGTCGATCGAATGTCGCCTGGTCGCGCGTCCGCAAGGCGACGCAGGTTCACCCGGTTGTTCGTGCTTGCTATGATTTGCGCCGCAGTGCGAGCGTGACTGGTCGTTGCTGCAGCCTCGACAGCCATCCCGGCGTGTAAGGGTGCCGATCAACTTTGAGGCCGATGCCATGAAAATGCTGGTGGGCGATATCGGCGGTACCAAGACCGTTTTGGCTATTGCCGAAACGGAGTCTGGTGTCGTCCGTGTGACGGGTGATCGGCGTTATGCAAGCCGTGACTATCCCTCGCTGGAGGATGTCGTCGCCCGTTTTGTCGACGAGACGGGCGTGGTCTGCGAGACTGCGACCTTCGCGGTCGCAGGACCTGTACGTGGCGACCGTAGCGAGATCACCAATCTTCCGTGGGACTTGGATGCCCGTCACCTCGAGAAGCTCCTGGAGCTGCGCGCAGCGCGACTGCTTAACGACGTCGAGGCGGTAGCCTGGGGAATCGCCGCTCTGGGCCCCGAGGACTTCGATGTGCTCCACCCGGGTGAGCCGAATGCGGTAGGGAACGCTTGTGTGGTAGCGGCCGGTACCGGTCTGGGGGAGGCGGGAATGCACTGGGACGGGGCCCGCCACCGGCCTTTTGCAACCGAGGGCGGCCACACGGAATTCGCGCCCAGGGATGACCGGGAACGGGCTTTGTTTCGCAACCTCGAAGAGCGCTACGGTCACGTGAGCTGGGAGCGTGTAGTCTCCGGTATGGGCATAGCGAATATCTACCGCTTTCTACTGGAGTGGCATGGTGCAGTTTCCTCGGGTCCGCTGCAGGAGGCGATGGAGGCCGGGGACGAGTCGGCGGCAATTGCGGCCGCGGCCGCGGACGGCTCCTGTTCCATCTGTGCCGAGACCATGCAGCTTTTCGCCGACCTCTACGGTCGCGAGGCAGGTAACCTGGCCCTTAAGCACATGGCTGTCGGGGGCGTCTATTTGGGCGGCGGAATTGCCCCGAAGAATCTGGATCTGTTGCGGCGGGGGCCCTTTCTCAATGCCTTCTTCGACAAGGGCCGTATGGAGACGTTGATGCGGCAAATGCCGGTCAAGGTCATCCTCGAGCAGCGCGTGCCGCTGTTCGGGGCGGCGCGTTTCATGGCCGCGAGCTGACGTCCGAACAAGGTCTTCAGGCTTTGAAGTCGCTTCAGATGAATTCGATCTCGCCAAGCGGTGATTTGACAGAAATCGCGTTCGGCTTGCGTCGCAATAGATAAAGCGAAAACCGGTCTATCGGAGTTGTGCTAAATGGTCGAATTGAAGATCACGGGAATGAATTGCCATCACTGCGTGCGTGCGGTCGAAGAGGCCTTGAAGGGAGTCCCGCGGGTTATCCGGGTCGAGCGAGTAGAGCTTCTGCCCGGTCGCGCGCTGGTTGAAGGGGATGCGGATCCCCAGGCGCTCTTGGCGGCGATCAAGGAGGCCGGATACGCGGCGGAGTTGGTCACAGAGTGAGCCTCTCGCCGATTAACCCGATGCGTGAGCAAGTGGGTGCCTGGATCGAGTCCAAACGAATCCAGGGCTTGATCGTCGGCCTCATAGTGATCAACGCGGTCACGCTCGGGCTGGAGACCTCCGGGTCGGCGATGGAACGAATCGGCGGGCTGTTGCACCTCCTCGATCGGGCGATCCTGGCCATCTTCGTCGTCGAGATCGGACTCAAGCTCTATGCGCGGAGACTGGGGTTCTTCCGCGAGCCCTGGAATGTCTTCGATTTCGTTGTCGTGGGGATTGCCCTGATCCCTGCCAGTGGCCCGCTCGCCGTCCTGCGGGCTCTGCGTGTCTTGCGGGTCCTGCGGCTCGTGTCCATGGTTCCGCGGCTGCGCTTCGTGGTGGAGGCACTCCTGCGAGCGGTACCAGGGATTTCCTCCATCGGCCTACTCATGCTGATTCTTTTTTATGTCTTCGGCGTCATGGCCACGGGTCTCTTCGGTAGCAAATTCCCGCAGTGGTTCGGCAGCATCGCGGATTCCATGTACACCCTGTTTCAGATCATGACCTTGGAGAGCTGGTCCATGGGCATCGTGCGTCCGGTGATGGAGGAATACGCCTATGCCTGGCTGTTCTTCATTCCCTTCATCCTGGTGGCCACCTTCACTATGCTCAATCTTTTTATCGGCATCATTGTCGATACCATGCAGTCCATGCACAGTGCTGAGCACAATCAGGACCGGGATCACATCGAGCAGGTCGTCCACGAGGACACCTTGTCTATCGGGGTGGAGGTGCGGGCCCTGCGCAAAGAAATCTCGGCGTTACGTCAGGTTTTATCCGCTGCCAACCTCAGCGACAGGGATACCTGAGGACGCTTCCGGGCGCCTCTGGTAGGGTGGCGCTTTTGTGCCGGAACGGCCACTATGCGCCAACATACAAGAACCTTTTCAAGAATTCTCTGAGGAGCGGAGATGACTTTTTGGCCGAACATCGGCGGCGAGTCGCACCGGCATCGCGCGGAAGGATTTATGCGATATGGCGGCAGGGCGCCGTGTGTTTCGGCGGGACGCGCCGGGATTCCGATGTCATGACTGAACCGCGCCTTCGACCTAGGTCGTACCCCTCCGACATCCGACCGGCCCTGCGATTCTCGCTCCTGCATTCGGAGTACGACAAGGCCAAGGAGGAGATTCGCTACATCGCGGCCCAGCGGGGACATCTGAATTACAGAATGATCAGCCATCGGGTGCTGATCGACCTGGAGCGCTACGAGGATATCATCGCGCTCCATCTCGAGATCGGTGATTCGCAGGGAGGCGACATCTTTTTCAAGATTGAAAACTAGCGAGACCGGCTAACGTGAATCGGGCGCTTCTGCAGCCGCGTCATTGGCTACGCTGGGTTTTGGTGGGGGGATTTCGTCTCATTGGACTTCTTCCATTCCCCTTACTCTGGGCGCTGGGAATGGGATTTGGGCGCGTGGGCTATATCCTCGCCGGTTCCCGCCGCCGCGTGGCCTTGCGCAACCTGGAGATCTGTTTCCCCGACGCGACCCTATCGGAACGCAAGCGGATCGCGGCCCTACATTTCGGGTACCTGGGTGTTGCCGCCTTTACTCAGGGACTGATTTGGGTGGGCTCCCGGCGTAGGCTGGCGCGCATCGTGACGTTTCGTAACCGCGAACGCGTCGAGGCGCTGCACCGAAACCGGCGTAACGTCATCCTCATGGCGCCCCATTTCGTCGGATTGGAGTTGGGCGGTGCCGCCTATACGGCCCTGATCAAGCCGGGATTGTATATGTACCAGAAGATTCGGGATCCTGTTGTCGACGATCAAATGCGTCGTGGCCGTTCGCGATTCGGCGCCGTGTCGGTAGAGCGCAGCGACGATTTGCGACGGATGGTGCGACTGATTCGCTCTGGGGCTCCCTTGTATTACCTGCCGGACCAGGACCTCGGCCGCCGTGGCATCTTGGTGCCCTTTTGCGGCGAAGTTGCCTCGACGGTGCCCATGTTGAGCCGGTTTGCGCGTCTTGGTAACGCCTGCGTGATCCCGGCCTATGCCCGCTATCTGCCCTGGGGACGTGGGTTGGAGCTGATCCTCGACCCGCCTCTGGCTCCCTTTCCCACAGACGATCAGCAGGCCGACACAATCTTGATGAATCGAGCTATCGAGGATCGCATGCGCACCATGCCGGCGCAGTATTTCTGGGTGCATCGCAGGTTCAAGACGCGACCGCCGGGGGAGCCGCCGATTTACGAGCCCAAGAGGCGGCGCTGAGCGGCCATCGGGATGACTTGGCCGCGGACGACTTGGAGCTCTCGGTTGCGGATCGGAGGGCCGCGCGATTGGCTCCTCGGCGGTGTCCTCTTGGCGATGGTGGTCGCAGCCGTGGCGCTCACTGTTGGCTGGGGACCATTGTTGGCCCCTTGGCGGGCGCTGACTCCGGCAGAGATCTTGCCTCCAGTTGGGCTCACCGCCCTCAGCTATGTCCTGCGCGGGGTGAGGATCCGGGAATATTTCCGTCCCCGGCTTCAAGGCCGCTTCGGCACCGTTCTGAGGCTCTCGGCCCTGCACATCACGGCAAATAATCTCTTGCCGATGCGGACGGGAGAGATGGTCTTCCCATGGCTCATGGGTCGCTACTTCGGACACGCCTTCCTCGGTGCCACGGCTTCCTTGGTCTGGATCCGGTTATTGGACCTGCACTTTCTCGGATTGACCGGTGTACTCATCCTGTATCTTCGCGATCCGGCCTGGTTCTGGCCCTTAGTCGCATTGCTCTGGGTGTCACTACTGCCGATTGCCGGATTGACCGGTCGCCTGACGCCGAGCGGTCGGAGCAGATCGAGCAGGGCGTTGCGCCTCATAATTGCCGCGGCGCCGGGGTCCGCGGCGAGTGCGCTTCGGATCTACCTGTGGACCGCCCTTATCTGGGTCAGCAAGTTCCTCGCTTTCGCGCTCGTGCTGCGTTACTTCCTGCCGGTGGAGCTCTGGCAGGTTTTGTCCGGGGTCATGGGGGCAGAGCTGTCGAGCGTGCTGCCCTTCCATGGCATCGCTGGCAGCGGCAGCTATGAGCTAGCCGTAATGGCGGCCCTGGTGCCGCTCGGCGTTGACGCTGCTTCCGCCCTGGCCGGGGCGGTGAATCTGCACCTGTTCCTGCTGGGCGTGACCCTGATTCTCGGGGCGCTCGCGTTCCTGTTGCCAGCGGGCGGAAACGGCCGGTCTCCTGATGCCTCTCCCAGAGACCCAGACCTGTAACGGGGAGCAGCGAAGTGAGATCCCGACGTGGTCGTCCGGTTGCCCCGGATTAGGCCGGGCCGGCAGGCGGCGCGGACGGCGCGCAGGCTGTCCTGCCAGGACGTGTCAGTCTCGAGCTCCAGCAGCTGGCCGAGGAAGCTGCCGGTAGAGCAGCACGCCCGTGACGCGCCGGCCCTCGAGTCGCCATTGCTCCAGGCGGCGGATGTCCTGGGCGATGAGCTTGAAGGTGAAGGTATAGGGGCGTTGGGAGAGCTCGGCGATCCGGCGTCCGCCGTGCCAGCTGCGAAGTACGATCTCGCCGATGATTCCGAGTTGAAATTTCCCTTGATGCCATATAGCGTGCCGGTTCGTCCGGTTGCCGTCGCCATAGCAGGAAATGCGAACCCCCTTCACCGAGTCCCGTAGTCTGTCCGTGGTTATCCCCATGTACCAGGAGGTGGAGAATGTCGCTCCGATGCTGTCGCGGGTCCACGCGGGTCTTGACGAGTATCCGGGAGCCTGGGAGCTGATTTTGGTGGACGACGGGAGTCGGGATGGCACGGGCGAGCGGCTGCGGGAGCAGGCGGCGAATTACGGCGACTATGTGCGTGTCATCGAGCTGCGGCGCAACTTTGGGCAGACGGCGGCGATGCAGGCGGGTATCGACGCGGCCCGCGGAGAGCTGATCGCGACCCTGGACGGAGACCTGCAGAACGACCCGGCGGACATCCCGCGCATGGTGCGGGAGCTCGCGGAGCGCGATCTGGATCTGTTGCAGGGCTGGCGCCGAGAGCGCCAGGACGGTCTGTTTCTACGCAAGATCCCTTCGCGCATCGCCAACCGCCTCATCGCCAAGGTTTCTGGCGTCGCCCTGCACGACTACGGCTGCAGCCTGAAGGTTTACCGCGCCCGCGTCATCAAACGGGTACGCCTGTTCGGTGAGATGCACAGGTTCATCCCGGTGTGGGTGGCGGGCGTGACGGATCCCCGGCGGATCGGCGAGACGGTGGTGCATCACGAGGCTCGCCGTTTCGGGCAGTCCAAATACGGAATCTCGCGCATCTTCCGTGTCCTGCTGGATCTGTTGGCGGCATTCTTCTTCCTGCGCTACCGGGCACGACCCGGGCACTTCTTCGGCACCATCGGCCTGGTCTTCGGCGTTATCGGCGGTCTGATCATGTCCTATCTGCTGGTGGTCAAGTTCGGCATGGACCAGGATATCGGCCAACGTCCGCTGTTGTTCACCGGTATCCTGTTTCTCGTCGTCTCGATCCAGTTCCTCACCACCGGCGTGCTGGCTGAGCTGCTGGCGCGGACATTCTTCGAGTCATCGGAACATCCCAACTTCGATATCAGCCGGCAGAGCGACCCCGACCAGGCGGGTTGGCGGGAGCCCGAGTGAGCAGAACCCGGGATCACGCCGAGGAGATCCTTACCTCGCCCTGGCTGCTGATCGCGGCGATTCTGCTCGGTTTCTTTTGGATGCTGGGGTCGGTGCCCCTCTACGACCTGGACGAGGGGGCCTTTACCGAGGCGACACGCGAGATGCTCGCCAGTGGCAACTACATCACGCCCCATAAGGACGGTGAGCCCCGCTACGACAAGCCCGTGCTCATCTATTGGCTGCAGGCTGCGTCGGTCAAGCTGCTCGGGCTCAACGAGCTCGCCCTACGCCTACCCTCGGCCTTGGCGGCGACCGCCTGGCTCATGGCCCTCTGGCTGTTCGTTCGCGAGCATCTCGATTCACGGACGGCGACGGTTGCGGCAATCGTCATGGCCCTGACCCTGGAGGTATCCCTTATCGCCAAGGCGGCGGTCGCGGATGCGGTGCTGAACCTGTTTTTGGCTCTCACCTTCTTCGAGATCTACCGCTGGTACATCAATCCCGAGCGGGGCACCCTGCTGAGGGTCTACCTCTGGATGGGGTTTGGCTTCCTGACAAAGGGGCCCGTAGCGGTCTTTTTTCCGGTGATCGTGAGCTTCCTGTTTTTTCTCAGCGAAGGTTGCCTCAAGGGGTGGTTGCGGGCGGTCGTCCACGGTTGGGGTTGGGCGCTTTTCCTGGCGGTCGCGCTGCCCTGGTATATCGCTATCTATCTGGACAACGGCACCGGCTTCTTCGAGAGCTTCTTCCTGCATCACAATCTGGGCCGCTTCGGAAGCGCCATCCACGGGCACAGGGGCTTCTTTGGCTACTACTTCGTGATGTTACCGTTGATCATGCTCCCCTTTACGGGCTGGTTTCTGCGCCTGCTTCCGGTCTTGAAACGGGCGTGGGCGGATCCGCTGGATCGTTTCCTGTGGCTCTGGTTCACCGCTGTCTTTGTTGTCTTTTCCCTCTCTCAGACCAAGCTGCCCCATTACATGCTTTATGGCGCAACGCCCCTCTTTATCCTGATGGCCAGACACCGGGAGTTGCTCGCAAGCCGCTGGCTGGCCTTCACGCCGCCGGTACTTTTCTTCCTGCTGTTGCTTTTCCTGCCTGAGATTTTAGGAATGGTAGCGGGGCAGACCGACAAGCCCCACGAGCTCGCCATGCTCGAGATGGGTGAGGCGTGGCTTGATTCGTCTTACCGTATGGCGGTCGCTTTGGGATTATTGGTGGTTCTGGTGCTGGCCTTTTGGCCGCGGCTTCGGCCTTGGCAGGGGCTGCTGCTCGTGGGTTTGGTGCAGATGGCCGTGGTTTCGGGTGTGCTTGTGCCGCGCGTGATGGAGATTCTGCAGGGGCCGGTGAAGGAGGCGGCCCGTTTGGCGCGCGAGCTCGACATGCCAACGGTGGTCTACCGCACCAGCATGCCGAGCTTTAGCGTCTACCGCCAGGCGATAACGCCAGATCGCGACCCGAGGCCCGGGGACCTGGTCTTCCTGCGAGTGGACAAGTTGGACAACCTTGCAGTTTGGTATCCGAGATTGAAGCAGGAGCTGGTCTTTCGTCGCGGTGCGGTTGCCCTGGTCAAGGTGACGGCGGTGCAGAGTGGTGGCTGAGGGCCTCGTCGCCTTTTTCTGGCAAGACCTACGCAATGCGCTGGAGTCAGGCTTTCGGCGCACTCCGGCGGTCTCTCCCGAAGGCGGCCTGTGGCTGGCCCGTTGGGCGGTGATCTGCGTGCTCGTCGGCCTGACGCTGTTGCTGTTTTGCGGCTATCAGGGGGGGTTCTTCCGGCTCAATGCCCTCGCCGCGCAGCTACCGACTCGGTTCTGGCAGTGGCTTACGGTGTTGGGCGACGAACGCGTCGCCTTTGCCCTCACTCTATTCTTCACGCGCCGTTATCCGCGGGTCTTCTGGTCCCTCATCGCTGCGGCCCTCTTAGGCGTTGCCTTTACCCATTCCCTCAAGCCGCTGATCTCGGCATTGCGGCCGCCGGCGGTGCTGGAGGACGGAACCTTCAACCTCATTGGCCCTGGTCACCGTAAGGGGAGCTTCCCCTCCGGACATTCAGTGACCGTGGCGATTTTCTGCGGAGTCTGGGTTTACTATGCCCGCGCACGCGTATCCCGTCTGCTCTTGATTCTGCTGGCGGTCCTTGCCGGCCTCAGTCGGGTGGCGGTTGGGGTGCACTGGCCGGTGGACGTGGCGGCGGGGTTTGCGGGAGGTATTGCGGCTGCGTGGCTCGGCGTGAAGCTGGCAGGCGGGGCCCAGTTGTTCGGATCGGATCCCTCCATCCACTTGGCGTTTGTCACACTGGCGGCGATCATGGCGATTTCGCTGCTCCTTTGGGACGGGGGCTACCCGGGCGCCTCGGACGTGCAGCGTTTGCTCGCCGTCGCGTCTCTGAGCTCCGCAGTCTTTGCCTATCTGATAAGTCCGGCCTTGCGCTGGTTGGATTTGAGATGGAGAGATCGTAAACGATGATCCTGATTCAGGTCATCGGCGGGAATCAGCGCCGGCCCGATCTGGCACTGCGCAATGCCTTCTCCGCTTCCTGGACCCTGCGCTTGGCCTCCGCCACCCCGTCGAGATAGCTCTGTTTTAGGACGCGACCGCCGGAGGCGAGATATTGCCAATCGTCATCGCCCTGAATTTGTGCCTCCTGAAGGGCGATCCTGGCTCTGCGCAGCTCCTGCTCGGCGCTCGATGCCGCCTCTGCGGACTCGGTGTCTTGCGCTTCTCGCTCTTGTTCTGCGCTCTCGGTCACGCTCTCGAGCTCCTTGGTCCGATTCTCAGCTGCACTTCTTTGCTGATCGGTTGGACCGGGAGCGATTGGAACCTTCTCAACCATCTCGGCTGCCGCGTCGGGAGGCGGTGCAGCGGAGTAGGTCACCTTGCCATCCGCGTCGACGGACTTGTAAACGGTTTGGGCTGTTGCCGTGAAAGTACAAAAGAGGGCGATCGTCGTGATCGTAACTCGGCGTTGGGTTTTCATGGCGCGTTTTGCCTCGACGCTGGGTGGTTCGAATGACGTTCCGGTGCTGAGATTCTAGCCAATGACCCGGAGTAGGTTAAGTTCGAGTTGTTCAGGTGCAGATTCGATGGTTAAATCCTGATGCTGCAACGTCAGACCGCTGGGAACTACTAACGAAAAGGTGTTGCAAGTGACGGAGTGCGCTCTTTCTTTTTTCCGTGTGAATTCATCCCCAATCCGCACCTGGACGAGCCGAGTCTGCGCAATCCCGTCTGAGACTAATCCAAGAACGGATTTCTAATCTGATCCGGAGCCGGTCCCATGGGCTTTACGATGGAGGTATCGAATGTGGATGCCTGCTCCAAAGCTGGGGTACGCCGCTTCCTCCGTCGCCTCGAAGCTGTCACCGCCTCTTGATCGGGATCAGCGAAAAAAACACCGGCAAGAAACGCGAAGTACACCATATTTGCGGGAATATAGAGGTTGTAGTCTACGAGCTCATGTAGCAGGAGAAGGAAAATGCCGATGCCAGCTCCAACCTGAATAAAGCGAAAACGTGACCAAACCTTTCGAGTCCAGACCTTTTGCCATTGAGCGATATATAGACCAAGCATCAAAGCGATAAGAAGCGCGGCAAAAATGCCGCCCTCGAATAACCACTCGAGGTAATCATTGTGCGCGTGGTTAACAAAGAATTTACCCAACTCG
>JAJDOL010000122.1 GCA_022340195.1 Chromatiaceae bacterium | reverse complement strand
CATCAGCGGCTAGGACCAGGGTTGCTGGAGAGCGTATATGAGGTGGTGCTGTCCCACGAGCTGGAGAAGAGAGGACTGCCGGTTGAGCGTCAGGTAGCGATTCCGATTGCTTACGACGACTTGGTGTTTACAGAGGGCTTTCGGGCTGACGCAATTGTTGATGGCAAGGTCATTCTTGAGCTGAAATCGGTCGAACTCGTAACGAAAACCCACAAGAAACAGCTCCTCACCTACCTTCGCCTGTCAGACAGGAAACTCGGCTATCTTCTGAATTTCGGTGAAGCGCTGATGAGGGATGGCATCTCCCGCATCATCAACGGCACGCTGGCATGACCCTGAATTTTTCAAACCCCCGTGTCTCCGTGCCTCCGTGTGAATCTTGTCCGGATATGGGTAATGGCGGAGTTCCGTTGCAGTGTCGGCGTCCGTAAAGGAAGCATCGCAACCGGCTCGCTCTGACGAGCCTTTGGTCGTGGTGCTGGGCTCGTTCCCGCCGCTAAAGGGCATCAGCCCTTACTGCGTGGAGCTCGCAAAGGCGGTTTCCGGCAAGGTCCGATTGCATTGCCTTTCGTTCAAGCGGCTCTATCCGCGCTTTCTTTACCCGGGCGGAGACTCGGCCGAACGGGAACGCACGCCGGATGATTGGCTTTGCGGCGGCTCGATATCGCGCAAGTTGACCTGGTACAACCCCCTGGGATGGCTGGCGGCCGGATTGACGACCCCGGGTGCACTGCTGCATGCGCAGTGGTGGACGGTGGTGTTGGCACCGGTCTATGCCGTGATTTGCGGCTGTTTCCGCCTCAGAGGCAAGCCCGTGGTTATTACCGTGCACAACACGCGTTTTCACGAAGAATCGCGCTGGACGAACGGAATCGGGCGGTGGGTTCTACGGCTGGGGACGCGTTTCATCGTGCACTCCGAGAGCAATGCCGCAGTGCTTTCCGGACATCATGGCATCGCTCGGGATCGGATCGCTGTCATTCCCCATGGAACCTTGGATCTCTTCGTCAAGGCCGACGGCGACTATACGAGTGTGCGGCACAGGTTCGGCATTCCCGCACAGGACAAGGTCATTTTGATGTTCGGTGCGATTCGGCCCTACAAAGGGATCGATACCGCCATTCAGGCATTGGCTGAGATAAGCTCGTTGCAGCCACGCATACATTTGCTGGTCGCTGGCAGGCTGTGGGGAGACTGGCAACCCTATCAGGAATTGGTGGACCAACATGCTCTATGCGGCCGGGTGCATCTGCACCTGGATTATGTGCCGAGCGACGAGGTGGCAGACTACTTCCATGCCGCGGACCTGGTGCTCTTGCCCTACCATAGATTCGACAGCCAGAGTGGTGTTGGCGCGGTCGCGCTGGCGTTTGCCAAACCCATGCTCGTCACTGATGTGGGAGGGCTCCCGGACCTGGTCGGGGAAAAGGCCCGTATTTTGCCCCCAGGTAACGTTCCGACCCTGGCGGCGGAGCTTCGGCGCGTATTCAGTGAGCCGGGAAGTCTGGAGCGCATGCGCGAGGATGCCGCGGCGATGGCCAAACGCTATAGCTGGACCGAGATCGCCGAACGCACCCGGGCGCTGTATGCGGACACGCTGGGAATACCGGTGTGATTGCGAGGCGGTATCTGGTAACGGGGGCCACCGGTTTCATGGGACCCCACCTGTTGCGGAGATTGGCGTCCGATGGTGCCTATTGCCGCTGTCTCGTCCGGACCGAGCAAGGAAGGGTGAGCGTCGAGGAGCTCGGGGCCGAGGCGGTAATCGGCGATGTAACGGATGGGCAGAGCCTGCTGGGCATCGCCGATGGCATCGACTACGTCCTGCATTTGGCCACCTTGGGCCACATGGACAATTTCGTGTTGACGAACGAAACCTTCCATCGGGTCAACGTGCAAGGCACCTGCAATGTAATGCGAGAGGCGCTCAGGGCAGGGGTTTCGAAGGTGGTGCACTGCAGCTCGGTAGCAGCGATGGGGATCTGCGCCGACAACCCCGCCACCGAGAAATCGGTTTGTCATCCCCACCATGCCTATGGGCGCAGCAAGCTCGAAGCCGAACGGGAGGTTCTGCGGCTGGTGGCCGAGGAGGGGTTGGCGGCGACCATCGTACGCTTTTCCATGGTTTACGGACCCGGCGATTGGCGCGACCTGCTGAAGCTCGCGCGATTGGCCAAGAAAGGGTTCTGGCCCAGAATCGGCAGCCGGCCGAAGCTCACGCCGCTGGTGCACGTCGAGGATGCTGTGCAGGGGCTTCTGCTAGCCGTCGAAAAAGGGCGGATCGGGGAGATTTATCTGATAACCAATCGCCGCTCTGAGCCCTTCGACCGCCTGCGGCAGGTCATCCAGCAGGGATTGGGTATCTCCCGCTTCCCGCTTTATGTTCCCGAGTGGTTGGCATTGGTCGGGGCATCGATGGTCGAAAAGACGTTTTCCGCGCTGGGTAAGGCACCTCCGGTGACCCGCAAGAACATCGAGTCGACCCTGGTCGACCGGGTTTTTTCCAGCGAGAAGGCTCAAAGGGAGCTGGGTTTCGATCCGCAAATCGATCCAGAAACCGGCTTGCGGCAGACGGTCGAATGGTATCTGGAGAATGGGTGGCTGTGAGCAATCGACAGCGGCCGTAGCGCCCGGGCAATGTCACGTGACGCACATCGGGGATAGCGAATTGAAAAAAGAAGTCGAGGTATTCGGGGTCACGTACGACCGCTACGTGCTGCTCCAGTTGCACGGGTTGCTCACTCGCCAGCTGGGGTTGGAAACCGTTGTCGAAATGCCTAGCCACGGGGCAAAGGCGGCGGGCTCTCTGTACTCGATCGGTTTCGGCAAGGCCGGATGCCAGGTCACTCTGGTAAATCCGGAATTGGATATGATGTTTGGTTGGGAGGAGCTGGGTTTAGCGGATCGAGTCGATACCGTTTCAGATATCGACGTCTATGACTCCGGGCTTCCCGACGACGGTTTCGATCTCGCTTTCGACTTCGTCACCTGGACGGAGCTCGGGGATCCACCACGTTACCTTCTGGAAATGAAGCGAATCGCGAAGAAGTATGTCCTGCTGGTCACCTGCAACAATTTTCAGCCGGGCTATCCCTGGCACCGGTTGATCCATAAGGTTTTCGGATTTCCCTGGACCCATGGTGAGGTCAAGTACAACCACATTACCCGCGTAAGACGCATGTTCAGAGAGGCGGGATTGAATGTAATCGAATATGGTGCGATCGATACGCCAGGTTGGCCGGATCCCTCGGGACCGAGGGATATTCGATTACATCGCAAATATGGCAATAGCAACCAGCCGGATTCCGATAAGGCCAAGCCGATCTGGGGCGTGCCGATGATCGACTACATCAAGAGCGAGAGTTATCCGCTGTGGATGCGAGTGCTTGGCAAATGGGACATGACGTTCAGGAAAGGCGTGTTCAAGCTTCCCATGAGCCACCTATTTTACGTGCTCGGCGAGAAATAAGGCGTAGCAGGTATGGCGGACGAATACGTTGATTCAAAATCACGTATGTCAAGTTCGGATTAGGTCTTCGGAATCGGGTACGACTGATTATTGGGGTAGCCAGCCCTCGCCGAGGATCTCGTCAATAACGAAGGGGCAATCCTCAGGCAGGCTATCAGGGGCCAGACCGGTTTGCTTTGCCGCATTTCGGCGAGCCTTCTCGTAGCATCGGGCAAGCTGCTGCATCGGATAAGCGCGAAGACTAGGACTTTCCTCAATCGCCAGCAAGATTTGCAGGCGAGCATCGGCGATCGAGTCTTGCCAACTATCGGAGCGCCGATCGGGCTGGTAGCGCCACTTCAGCAGGTGGATAAGAAGGCGTATGAGCTGGCTCGAGATGCCGCGTCGTTCGCTCTTTCCCAAGTCTTCGACCTCGTCGGCTAAGTGGTCTGCGTCCAACTCTTGCCACCGCCGTTCCCGGATAAGCCTCGCCGTGTGCTCCGCCCAGCCGAAAAAATCGGAGGTATAGTTTCCGCTCATCTGTTTCTCGAGAAGGGTCCCACCACTAGAAAAGATCTCGTATACGTGTGCTCAAGCTGTCGTCGATGTCCAAGGCGATTTCTGTCAAAGAAAATACCCGCCTGCTTGTCTTTTCGCCCGTCTTCCGCGTTGCGCCGGCAGTTACATAGCCGTGCTATGCGCCTGTCGGCGCGCCTTGAAGACGAACGAAAGTCTTACGCAATCTGGTATTTTCTTTTCCGGCAATCGCCTTAGGCGTAGATCTCTTTCAACCCGATATGGAATGCGACAGAGTGCAAAAAGAGCGATTCGCTCAGCTCCTGTAGGATCTCGCGCGCCCATCCGTTAGCCTTGCGTCGATGAATCTCGACATAAGGCGTATCCTGGGCGACCAGTACAAGTTCCTGCAATGTCGCGAGGCTTTGGTAGGCAAGCCGCTTGTCGCCTCTGTCGTATCTCTGGGT